>JABABY010000117.1 GCA_014237955.1 Planctomycetota bacterium | reverse complement strand
TTCTCCGAGCGTCATCGCCTCGACTTGATCGTGTGTCACGTAAACCGTGGTGGTACCAAGCCGCTGATGCAGTCGGGCCAATTCGGTTCGCATCTGTACCCGCAATTTTGCGTCGAGATTTGATAGTGGCTCGTCAAACAAAAAGGCCGCTGGTTGTCTCACGATCGCACGGCCGAGCGCAACTCGCTGCCGCTGGCCTCCGGACATCTCCCGCGGTCGCCGGTCGAGCAACGGTTCGATGGAGAGGATTTCTGCTGCCTCACCGACCCGGCGCTCAATCTCTTCAGGCCTTTCTTTACGCATCCGCAGGCCGAAGGACATGTTTTGCCGCACCGTCATGTGGGGGTAGAGCGCGTAATTCTGAAACACCATTGCAATATCTCGATCGCCCGGTTCGAGGTCATTCACCCGCCTCTCCCCAACAAAGATATTTCCTTCGCTCACCTCCTCGAGACCAGCAATCATGCGTAGTGTCGTCGATTTGCCGCAGCCAGAGGGGCCGACCAGGACCATGAACTCGCCATCGCGTATGGCAAGCGATGCCTGTTTAACTGCGACAAATCCATCGCCATAGCGTTTGACAATATTTTCGAGCCGGATTGCAGCCATCTCTATTGTTTCCTATTCCTTAACAGCACCGAGCGTCATTCCGGAGACCAAATAGCGACTCAAGAGCATAAAGACAATAACCACCGGGAGGCTGACAAGAATCGCCGCCGATGCATAGAGCCCCCACTGGGTCGACATCGTCGCCTGAAAGCTCTTTAAGCCTAGGGGGAGCGTGAACATATCAGACTCCTGGAGGACCTGGGCTGCTACGAGATATTCTGACCAGGCAGTCATGAAACTAAAGAGTGCCGTGATCACCAGCCCCGGAACGGCCAGAGGCAGCGTCACTTTCAAAAACGTCTGCCAGCGGCTGCAGCCGTCGATCCGAGCCGCTTCCTCAAGTGATACAGGGATCGTGTCATAAAACCCCTTCATTTGCCATAGGCAGAACGGAAGCGCTGTTGCCGTGTAAAAGACCATCAGCCCTAAAAAGGTGTTTACGAGATTGAGCCTGGCAATCATCACATACAGCGGGAGGAGCAGCATGGTGGCAGGAAACATTTGTGTCGTGATGATCGTTAACATTCCGGCCTTGCGGCCGACAAACTTGAAGCGGCTGAAGGCATAGCCGCCGATCGAGGCCAGACAGACACCGGTGAGTGTGACCAATAGCGAGACCAACAGCGAGTTGCCCATCCATCTCAAAAATGGCTGTTCGGTGAACAGATGCACATAGGAATCCAGCGACCAGTTTTCCGGGATAATGGCCAAATCGGTGCTTCGCAGGCGGTTGCCGGGCCGCAATGAAATTGAAAGCACGTTGAGTGCAGGATAGACCGCGATCGCCGCAAAGAGCAGCAGAACGCCGTGCCGGAGAATCGTGATAATGCGTGGCTCTTTCATCGCAAACCTAAATGGCCTCCGTTGCCCGGGTCCGGTGTAAAAAGATGAGCGCAAAGGCAAGGAGCATGAAGAAAATAATCATTGAGAGTGCAGCACCGTAGCCGTATTGATAGAGATTGAAGACCGCCTTGTAGACATACGATACAAGGATGTGCGTCTTATCACTCGGTTCCCCGCCGTTGGAAACCAGCCAGATGACGTTAAGGTTATTAAACGTCCAGATTGTTCCGAGCGTAATCGCTGGAATAAGAACTGGCCGTAGCATTGGCAGCGTAATGTTCCAGAACTGGCCCAGCCGCGAAACGCGATCGATACGAGCTGCCTCATAAAGCTCGCCTGGAATTCCCTGCATTCCCCCAAGTGCAATGACCATCATGAACGGAAAGCCGAGCCAGATATTGGTGATGATGCAGGCAGCGAATGCGGCGTTCGGCTCGCCAAGCCAGTTGACCATCGGTAGTCCAAAAACATCGTTGGCGATGATATTCACCGCTCCGTACTCGTAATCAAACATCCCCCGCCAGGTGAGTGCGGTGATATAGGCAGGGATCGCCCACGGCAGGATAAGAAGCACCTGATAAAGTGCCTTGCCACGTACCGGCCCATTGAGTGCTGCCGCGAGCAAGAGTCCGAAAACCACACTGAAAAAGACACAGACAACGGTCCAAAGGATGGTTTTCCACAGCACCCAGAAAAAGGTTGTCTCTGAAAAAACCTGTTGGTAGTTTTGCAGGCCTGTTACCTGCCAATCCTGAAAATGGCGCAACGACATATTTGAGAAGGAAAGGACCACATTATAGAGAAACGGGTAGATGATCGTGAGCAACAGCACAAGAATCGCCGGGGCGACGAGCAGGTAAGCGAGCCTGTTTTTTTTCCAGTCGCCGAGCAGTTTGCCCCAGTTGTGCCGTTGCCAATAAAGAAATCCAGCAACCAGCAAAACGGCAAGAAGTTGCAATATCCAGGCGGTCGCCCCGGGCTCGCGCCGTTCGTTCATACGCCGGATTTTTTCTACAGCCTCTGCCTGCATTTGCGAGGAGGCTTGTTTCGGAGTTGTGCTGCCGCCAAGCAGTGCCTGATAATTGGGCCGCATCGAATCCCACACGGCCCGCAATTCCGCCACCACCGGCATCGGCAGACCATTGGCCTTTTGCGCAGCCGACGCACGCAGCGTCACATCCTCTTGAGAGAGTGCCTTTTGGAGAATCGCGGTGCGCGACGGCAGCGTCTTCATCTGATCCATAAAGGCTCGCTGGGATTCGGCGCCGGTCAAAAATTGCACCAGCGTCATCGCGGCGTCTGCCTCGCGACCCTGGGCATTTGCATTGAGGCTATATCCCTTGCTGGCGACCATGGGCCGCATCGGAATGCCGGTCGATGAGACCACCGGTAGCGGCGCAACGACTGCATCGATCGTGTCGCTATTGAGATATTCGCTCCAACTCCAGTCCCCGTTGATAATCATTGCCGCTTGGCCACTTTTGAAGAGCGTGTCGGCCGTATCGTAGTCGCACCCCGCGGGAATGACCTTGTGTTTCTGCTGCAGGTCGCGGACGAATTGGAGTGCGGCGGCAACCTCCGGGGTGTCGAGCGCAGGGACCGGGACTGCATTCGTATCGATAGAGTCAAAGACCCATCCGCCATGGCCGGTGATGAAAGGCACGACGAAAAAGGGCTCTACGAAGTTGAACACCAATCCATACTGATCCACTCGGCCGTCAGCATCCTTATCAAGAGTTGCCTCTTTGGCGAAGCGGATCAACTGATCGGTGTTTTTCGGGGCGGCATCTATTAAATTGCGGTTGTAAATAAGTGCAAGATGATTCCCTACCCGGTCACCTACTTGCACCAACCACGGCGTCTGCTCATGGCCAGGTCCGGTGAGAAACGTGAGTGACTGGTCAATAAACGCCTCAAGATCAACGCGTTCCATCCAGGGTGCCATATCGCCGACAATTCCCATCGTCACAAACGCACCGAGTGAGTCGGAGGGGCCGTACACCAGTTCCGGCCCGGTCCCCGCCAACGCCGCTGCCTGAAAGCCGCTCCGCAGTTCTTCCGTTTCCTTGTAGAGCGTTTTGACCCGAATGTCTGGATTCTCTTTTTCAAAGACCCGGATCTGATCCTCAAGAAGTTGTCGTTCTCCAACCGTCATCTGATGCCAAAGCGTTACCTGTGTTTGCCTACTGCTCTCACCACACCCGAATGCAAACAGAATAAGCACCCCGAGCAGAGTGCTGCCAAGCCGAGCGCTACCGCATTGGAGGGGCGACCGATTCATAATCCGATGTGTGGTCCAGCGCGCTGAGATCATTGATTGGCGATGTCGAGGGGGCATCATTATTCGTTAACCACCCATACCGCCCCGGTGCGTGCCGGTAATCGGAGTACCCAGTCTGTTTTTGACTTTACAGAGCGGGCCTTTTTTAACTCGCCACGCGTAATGAATATTGCATCAAGTTTTTCAGCCCCGGATAAAGCCGGTACCGAGAGCGGTATCTTCAACATGCCGGCATTGTCGCCTCGATTTAGAACAACAAGGAGCCTTTCATTCGCGTCGCTCCGCGTAAAGGCAATCATCTGCTGGTGGTCATGCGTTGCCACAACCTCAAACTCTCCACGCCGTAACGCCGTGTGGTCGCGCCGAAGTCCAATAACATCGCGGTAGAACGCGAGCAATTCCTCGTTAACCTTAACCGAACGTTTGGGACCACTTTTCGCGATAAGCGGATGGCGGCTACGTGCCTCGTATTCGAGATCGCCCCAGAGCATCGGCATGCGGTCATCGGGATCGTCCGCACCGTCCATGCCTACCTCAGTACCGTAATAGAGCATCGGCGCACCGACGAACGTCATTTGCATAAGAGCAGTGAGTTTCTGGACATCGCGATGGGACTCACTCGGCGGTGAAATATCGTAGGGTGGGTAGGCGCGGGGGCAGGAACGCTCCCCGACATCATAGTCAAACTTTTCTCCGTCGATATAGCTCCGGTTCTTGTCGTGCGCACTGTTGACGATCATTGATGCGACACGTTCGGTATCGTGCGAGTCGAGAAGGTTCTGCATTGCATAACGAACGCGCTGGGGCTGACGGTTCATCCGATCGAGCAACATGATGCCAAAATCTGTTGCACCGACGCGTTCATCGATCAGAAATCCTTTGATGGGGTACGCAAACCCGTGATAATTCATGGTGGCGGAAAATCCGCAATCTGCCAAATACCCCTCGGCGTCCTGCCAGAATTCCGCCACGGTGTAGGCTTGCGGGTTGATTGCCCGGACGCGACGGTTCCAATCGCGCCAAAATTGGTTCGGTACCTCATTGGCCACATCCAACCGCCAGCCATCGATCCCATCGCTCGGATCACCGTCGCCGTTGGGGTCCATCCAGCGGGCGGTTGCCTGCATGATGTACCGCTTTGGTTTAGGGTGCAAATCGCTACCGTCGGCATTGTCGGCGAACTCCGGAAGCGTATCGAAATCCCACCAGCATTGGTATTTAAACTCGTCTGCTTCCGTTGCAGGGTTGTCATATTCGTGGATGACATACCAGTCTGTATAGGCAGAATCGCGCCCTTTCTTGCGAATGTCGTCAAAGGCAAAAAAGTCCCGACCCGTATGGTTGAACACGCCATCAAGAACAATCCGGATATCGCGCGCGTGCGCTTCGCGAATCAGTTGCAAAAACAGCTTGTCGGCCTCGGTCCAGTGCCAACTTGCGGGGTCGGCAGTCTCCTTGCCCATGAGTTCAAAATCGCCTTCGGGGTCCGGCCCGAAGTGCGGATCGACGTGATGAAAACTGTTGCCATCGTATTTATGTAGTGAACGGGCATAGAACACCGGATTCAGGTAAATTGCATTCACGCCCAGGCTTTGGATGTAATCGAGCTTGTCGATCACACCCTGCAAGTCGCCGCCATAACGGCGATGGAAGACGCCATGCTCATAAAAGTCGGGGCCCATCTCCTTCTCCCAGTCATCGCGTCGATACCACTGTTGCGTCCAGGGAGTCACCTCCCATGACTTTGGAATCTCCTTGGGGAATTCGAGCGACGCATGGGTCGGGTCGTTCGTGCTGTCGCCATTCCGGAATCGTTCCGGAAAGACTTGATAAAAGATCGCATCGTGCGCCCAGAGAGGCACGCGAGCAGCATCATCGGCCCGTGCGATGTCGGCGATTGTGGCGATCACGAAAGCAAAAACGAGGCGCCAATACAAAGCCGGAACGCGTGGATGTCTGTACGAAAGACGCGGGTGCACATTCATGGGTGTTGTCACAAAAAGGAAGGTGTTTATGGATCGGACAGTGTATCAAATAACGGGTGCATTGATGCCGCGACTGCCGGAAAATGAGAGTAGATTGCTGTAGGCATGAAGAAACGACCACGTACTACTGCCCTGAAAGGCTTCCGCGTACCGTTTTCAATGCCCGCCGGACGTCAGGATCCTTTTTAAGGCGCTCGTATTCCCTTTGGGCGAAGGAGGTTGTTTTGTTAAGGGACCACACGCCCGGGCGACTTTCATGTAGTCCAGCGGCATCTAAAATTGCGAGGGCATCTTCCTGACTTTGTTTGCGTGATGAAGTGGTGGTTTCTGGTTGCCTATTGTGTTGCACATCTGGAGCATCAAGTTGTAGGAGGTAATTGTCTCCACCATCCGGATGCCACTTACCATTCACCATAAATTTATATTCATGCTCTCCCGGTGGGAGAAACACCATTGCCTCCCACCCTCCATCATTGCGCTGCATCGACTCCGGTTGTTTTTCCCATCCAGTGAAACTGCCGACAACAGACGCATCGTGCGCATCCTCAAAGCCTGACAGACGAAATCGGCAACGCCATTCTTCTCCCGCAGGTTGCGAATCGACGTGCGCATTCATGCGCTGCCACGTCACCCGGGCCTCGCTCGGTGTATCGATCAAGCCGCCAATCGGGAATGCAGTCTCCGTTTCCCGTTGGGGCGGGCGTTCATCTTCGGCTGAAGAGGGTTTGGGGGTTTGAGCCTTTTTTGTACTTCTTGCAGTACTGCCCCCCTTCTCCCCCGGTGTACAGCGCCGGAAAAGATACAGGCACTTCTAATTCGACCACTTGCCTTTAACGTGCTCACACACCCTGCTGGGGCCCGTTACGCCTCCAACGGACCGTAA
>JABABY010000116.1 GCA_014237955.1 Planctomycetota bacterium | reverse complement strand
TATCGAGGGCGGTTCCGGTAAGCAAAAGGGACGCTCAGTGGGGCCGTAGCGGTGTGGTACGCTTGGTTCCCCTTCGTTTTATTCCGGTACGTCGCAGTCTGAGCCGGTTTTGTTTTAACCCCCAATCCGCTATGCTTTCAGGTGGCTGGATCGTCCTTTATTGCGGGTTTTCTTTGTTTGGCCTCACCACATCCATCGAGGGTACAGATGACCTTCCGTAGTGCTATTGTATTCGCCGCCGAGGCAGTCGAGCCCGGTACGACCACCGCCACAATTGTTATCGTCGTATCCTTGTTGGCCCTGGTCATCTTTGGAACGATTGTGGTCCTCATGCTCTATGGCAAACTGTGGTTCCGGGCCTATATGTCGGGAGCGTATGTGAGGCTTTCGACACTCATCGGCATGACATTCCGTCAGGTCAATCCCCGAATCATTGTAGAAGCGAAGATTATGGCTGTGCAGGCGGGTGTGGGCAGCGACCCGAAGACAGGCATCAGTACCGAGAGGCTGGAAGCTCATTTTCTCGCACGCGGGAATGTACCCAATGTCATCAGCGCCATTATCGCTGCCCATCGGGCCGGTATGGATCTTGATTTTGACCGGGCTGCCGCGATTGACTTAGCTGGGCGGGATGTCCTGGATGCGGTGCGGACGAGCGTGTATCCCAAAGTCATCGATTGTCCGGACCCGAAAAAGTCAAGGAAGCCAACCCTCAGTGCGATTGCCCGTAATGGTGTCGAGTTAAGAGTTTCGGCTCGTGTTACTGTACGAACCAACCTGGCACAGTTGATTGGTGGGGCGACTGAAGACACGGTTGTTGCCAGGGTTGGCGAGGGGATTATTACGTCGATCGGTTCAGCAGACAGCCATCTGGACGTGTTGGAGAATCCAGATCGCATTTCCAAGGCGGTCTTGGCTCGGGGCCTCGATGCGCAAACCGCGTTTGAAATTGTCTCCATTGATATTGCGGATATTGATGTGGGCGAAAATATCGGAGCCCGTCTGCAGGCCGATCAGGCTGAGGCCGATACTCGCGTTGCTCAGGCGACAGCGGAAAGGCGACGCGCCGAAGCGGTTGCACAGGAGCAAGCAATGAAGGCGCGAGTCGCGGAAAACCGGGCCCATGTGGTGCTGGCCGAGGCTGAAGTACCGCAGGCGATGGCGGCCGCTTTTCGGGAAGGCCGGTTTTACGCAAACGGTCCGGAATGACCAGCTGGTAAACGATCTTCGGTGCCTAGGGTTCTGTCCCTAAGGTTCCAGCTACAGTTTCCCCTTTGACGGCAACGGGGACCGGCTACTTCTGGTTGACCCCGTTCTCGTGATTTTGGCCTCTAGGAATCAAAGGGATTTTCGGGATCTTCTTCAGGTTTTTCCGAGTCGTCCGTTTCGTTCTCTGTAAAGGGATCTTCCGGCTCATCTTTTGGTTTTTCCGAGTCGTCCGTTTCGTTGTCTGTAAAGGGATCTTCGGGATCTTCTTCAGGTTTTTCCGAATCGTCCGTTTCGTTGTCTGTAAAGGGATCTCCCGGCTCATCTTTTGGTTTTTCCGAATCGTCCGTTTCGTTCTCAGCAGTTGGCTCTTCCGATGGAGAAAAGTCTGTATCTGTCTCTTCGGTAGTCACCTCCTCCGGTTCCACAACGGGTGGCGGACTCTGTCTTTCTTTTCCACGGGGTGTGAATCGGTCTTCATCCATTTCGCTATGGCGCTTATTGATTTGTCGTCTTGCCTCGGTCCGGTAGCTTTCCAACTTCAGGCGAGTCGGCCCTTGAACACGCATCAGCGCTCGGCTGACCGGATCGGCTAAATTTCCATCGCGCACCTCGCGAGCTGCAGCCGCAGCAAAATCCTGGTTTGCCTGTTCCGGCCGCCCCAGTTTCTGATAGGCCAGGCCACGAAAATAATATGCGCGGGGATCCCGGTTGCCACTTTCAATCGCCGTGGTCAATCTTGCATGGGCTTGCCGATAGTCTCCTCGAAAATAGGCATGGACTCCCGTCCCATAGATCCGGCTGAGGACATCATCTTCTTGGCAGAAAGTGATCTCTGCGACAGCCAAGCAAGAAAAAAGGATCAGGGATCGAAGACTATAGCGGGCAATGGTGGACAACATTTCAAACTTCTCCAAAAGATACTCTGGCTGATCAAATGCGTGCTGGTTTGGGCACTCTGCTATTGTAAATAAACGTACCTCCCGTTTCCAAAAGTGAGGGCGTTTTTTCCGCCCCATAGCAGACAGATGGTCCGGAAGTACCGTTTTTACTGAAAATACCAACCTAGAGAACGGCCGATTCTTCCATGGGCGCTCTTTATCGAAGTTGGTTGGCCCCTCCGCGCGGTTCATGCAGGAATCAAGGCTCGCGAATGAGATTCTCTTCGATGACCTCAAAAATGTGCTGGGCCACCACCTCTTTTCGCCCCTCAAACGTTGCGATGACCTCTCCGTTCGGGGCGATGATTTCAACCGCATTATTCTGCGAATGCATTGCCTCAACATGATTGAGTACCATCAGGTCGCAACTTTTTTTCTCGAGTTTGACGAGGGCGCGAAATCTGGGGTCTTCTGTTTCCAAAGCGAATCCTACCACCCATCGCTGGTGTTTGGTCTTGGCTAGAGTGGCAACAATGTCTTCCGTTTCGATCAGTTTCAAGTGTAGCGGTTCGCCGGTTTTTGCAATTTTGTTTGGTTCGATTTTTTTGGGGCGGTAGTCGCACGGTGCCGCCACGCCGATCAGCCCGTCGCATTCGGAGAATAGTTCTTCACAGCGATCGAGCATTTCCTCGGTGGAAGTGACGTCATGAACGTCCGCTTCGGGTGGATAGTTGATTGCTACGGGACCACTTACCACGATGACATCATGTCCGGCAGCAACTGCTGCTGCAGCAAGAGCGCTGCCCATCCGCCCGCTCGATGCATTGGTGATATAACGTACCGGGTCCAGATATTGCCGCGTGGGTCCGGAGGTAATGAGGATGCGTGACATACCGCGCGGCGAAAGAGCTCAGTGATCGAGTCTACGTTGGATCTCAGTAAACAATACTTCTGCTTCTGCCATACGGCCGACTCCCGTCTGCCGACAACTTAGCCAACCTTCGGTAGGCAGTACCACATCGGCCCCATCCTCAGTGAGTTGGCAAATATTTCTCTGTACGGCTGGCTTTTCCCACATCGCGCTGTTCATTGCAGGCGCCAGCAGGATAGGACACTTACAGGAGAGGTAAAGTGTGGTGAGTAAGTCTTCAGCCATTCCCGTTGCCGCTTTGGCTAGGAAGTTGGCGGTTGCAGGTGCGACACAGAGGAGTTCCGCTTGCTCAGCCAGTTCAATGTGCGCGCCTAGCGGGTGCGCATCATCTGAAAAGGCACGCGTATTTACCGGCCGTCCTGTAAGTGCCGAGAAGGTTGCCGTTCCCACGAACTTACGCGCGGAGCGAGTCATGACGACAGAAACCTTCGCACCCGCTTGAACCAACGTACTGACCAGTGAGGCCGTCTTATAGGCAGCGATTCCGCCGGTAACACCGATGAGAATTTCTCGGTTTTTCATGTGCAGCCTGTCGGAGAGGCCCAAGCCCAATCTCTATTACTCGGAAACTTGCTCCAGACCGACTTCGAATCGGGTAGGCGATGAAGTCCCGTGAGGCTTCGCTGTTGAGAGCGGGTTTGCCAGTTAGAGATTCTCCAAGTCGAGTTCCGGTGGACTGCCCGCATCTTCGACTTCTTCAGCGATGCGGACATTGGATGAGGAGTCCAAGAAAATCTTGTCCTGCAGTATTTCTTGCACTACGATTTTCAATTTGTCGTCTGTTTTGATATCCACCAACGGGCGAGAGCCTCCGTTCAGAGCAACGAGCCGTTTTTGAATAAGTGTTGATAGTTTGAAACGCCCACCAACTTTGTTGACGATTTCTTCTTCTCGCAGTTCATCCAACATGAATTGCCAACTCCCAGGTTCAGGGGGGGGATTAGAAAAGTGTGACACACGCTTCGTTGCGAATTTTCAGTGTGTCTGTGTTGTTTCCGGGTCGTATTGCTTGAGGATGTCACAAAGCTGCTGCGTGGCCTGTTCTATATCGTCGTTGATCACGACATGCCGATAAAAGTCGATAGACTCCATCTCACGGCCTGCAACTTTTATTCGTTGTTCAATGTCTTCCACAGATTCCGTGCCGCGGGCTTTGAGTCGGCGTTCGAGTTCCTCCAGGGAACTGGGCCGCACAAAGATCGTGATTGCATCCGGATACCGCTTGATGACCGCCATCGTGCCTTCAACATCAATCTCCAAGACTACCCAATTTCCAGCCTCCAATCTAGGGGCGACCTCGCTTTGTAAGGTTCCGTACCAATGGCCCCGGCTGTAGACCTCAAAGCATTCGAGAAACTCGCCTCCAGCCCGTTTTTCCTCGAATTGTTTATTGGAGAGGAAATGGTAATCGCGCCCTTCCGTTTCTCCAGGGCGTGGTGCTCGCGTTGTGGCAGAGACACTCCACTCAAGCGGCAGTCGACTCTGGCGGAAGACTTTGCCAAGTAAAGTTGATTTCCCTGCGCCCGAAGGACCTGAAACGATGATCAACTTGCCGGCCTTAGTCATATTGGTTCGTGTCCCGCAAGGGTCGTTTTGTGGAACGGCAAAACGGCAGCCTGTTATTCCACATTCTGTACCATTTCTCGAATGCGTTCGATGGCTGCTTTGATTTCAATCACGTGCTTTGAAATCTCTGCATCGTTGGCTTTTGACCCGATTGTGTTGGTTTCGCGAAACATTTCCTGCGTCACAAATTCTAATCGTCGTCCATTCCCGTCATCGTTGTCCAAGGCATTATTGAATTGGCTGAGATGGCTCCGCATACGAACAACCTCCTCAGAAATATCGCTCCGCTCCGCAAACAAGCCAACTTCACGTACCACATCGCTCGGCCCGACTTCTGCATCATATTGTGAGAGTAGACCGTTGATGCGCTCGGTCAGGCGATTGGTATACGCCGCCACAACGGCAGGCATTCGGACTTCGATCATGCCAAGGTTATCGTCAATTGTTGCAATGTTTATGCGCATGTCGGCTTCCATTGCCTTTCCTTCGGTGGAGCGCATCTCGGTTAACTTCTCGAGGGCGGTTGTCGTGGCGGCGAGGACTAAATCCCACATTTCCTCTGGGGGGCTAGATCCTTTACTGTCTTCAACGACACCGGGCAGGACCAGCAGTGAGGCAAGCGACACGGTTCCATCCATAGGATGTTTTTTGTGAAAAGCCTGTAGCTGCTCGCGATAGTGGTTTAAAACGTCCTGGTTGAGTTGGTAGGCAACGCGATCGCCTAGTTGCTGTAGGCGGACACTCATGTGCACAGTACCACGCTTGATATACTGTCGCACGAGCCGTTCGATCTGCGTTTCACGGCCAGCAATGCCGTCGCTCAGGCGCGCATTGATTTTCAGGTGGCGACTGTTGGTTGAGCGGACTTCGACCGTAGCTGACAAAGTGTCACTCTCGACGGAGGACTCGCCGTACCCGGTCATGCTTACCAGCAAAGGAAACTCCTAGAAAATTCGAAGTGCAGAGGGGTGGATCGTTTCCGGTCCCTTGCTATGTACCACCGCTCGAGTTATCACTGCCCGCATCATTGCCACTGGCCTTGCTGCTGGCGGGCTTTGTATCGGCGGGCAATCCCGATTCAGAAGGCGGAGCCTTTTTCGGAGCAGGTTTTTCTGATCCTTCGCCCGTTGCTGGTGGAACTGCCGCGGTGCCCTCTTCCGTGGTTCCCATACCAGCATCCGCATTACCAAGGGGTTCGGGAAATATTGGTTCACTATCACCACTCAACATACGGACAGCGACAACGCAGAACACAATCCAAATGAATGCAGTCCACATTGTGATCTTGGTAAAAGCATCGCCCGCTTTAGCGCCAAAAGCGCTCTGTCCCCCTGCTCCACCAAGCGCACCGGCAAGTCCACCACCGCGTCCTCGCTGGACCAGCACCAGTAGAATCAAGAACAGAGCGATGCCGATCAACGCCATGATGATAAAGAAAATTTTCATCGCAAATCTATGTTCCGTAGTAGTTCATTTAGGGACAAGGCTTGACCGCTAGGTGGTTTCCGCCAAAATTCCCAGGAAATCTTCAACATTCAGGCTCGCGCCACCAACGAGTGCTCCGTCGACATCAGGCTGGGAAAGCAAATTGGCCGCATTACTCGGCTTTACGCTGCCACCATACTGGATACGGACTGCATCGGCAGTCTCGGCATTGTAGCAGTCCCGGATCATCCTGCGAAGATCGGCATGGACCTCCTGGGCCTGCTCTGGGGTAGCGACTTTTCCGGTGCCGATCGCCCAGACCGGCTCATACGCAATCACTACGGAGGACATCTGTGAGGCCGAAATCCCCTGGAGCGAACCTGAGATCTGTTTTTCAACCACGGATTCTGTCTGACCCGCCTCCCTCTCTTGGAGCAATTCGCCCACACACAAAATAGGATTTAGGTCGACTGCCAGAGCGGAATGCATCTTACGATTTATTTCCGCATCGGTCTCCCCAAGAATGTGACGTCGCTCACTATGCCCGAGAATGACATAGCGGCAGCCGACATCCCGAAGCATCGGGCCACTAATTTCTCCAGTGAATGC
>JABABY010000115.1 GCA_014237955.1 Planctomycetota bacterium | reverse complement strand
GGTAAGCAAGAGCAACCTTCATAGCCGTTTCAACAGCTTCTGATCCGGAATTACCATAAAATATCCTATCCAGTCCTTCAGGAGTTAGAGATGAAATTTTTTCAGACGCAAGTGTCGGGCTCTGAGGGCATAGTATTTATGCAATGCGGGAAGGTGGTCGCCGACGGTGTCAATCAGGTTCTGATAGACCTCTTCGGGAACACGATCGGGAAAGAGTGCCGCCGATAACGCACTGTCATGATCGCGAGCCCGCGCGTAGTAGACATCTTTCTGAATCGAACCGGAAAGGGTGGTAGCGAGGGTATGCTGGTATTTTGAAAATGTGCTGTAATACGCTTGATACGCCTTGCGCCGAACGGACCGTTTGGGAGATTCCATAAACCTGCTCAGGTTGCCGTGTGCGAGTTCAATCTGATTGCCATTTTCGTCACGGACGGTCCCAAAGCGGATATCGGAATTGTGCAATTGTTGAAAAGTCTGTTGGCTGCTATTGGCCATTTCGCTCTGCATGGCCAAAAGCCGTTCCTCGCGGCGACCGAGTGTATGGGGTTTGTAGCGGACAAGCCGCTCAACCGCTAAGCGCCAGGGCTCCATACTTTTCATTTTCAGATATTTTTTGAGCTGGTTGGCCGGTATCGCCAGCAATTCCGGCCGGATGAAACTCGCCGCCTCCTCCGCCTCTCGTGCTACGCTCCGGTAGCGGCCCATCATCCTCTGGTAATGATCGTTGCTGGAATCTTCGGCGGTTTTTAGGTGGGCATAATAGGCTAGCCGTTCTCCCGCTCGCTCAAAATCGCTGCCGAATTGCAGGGATGCAACAAGTGTTTTTACATTGTTTGCCAGTTTGCCACGAAATTGTTCATAACCGTCGATCTGCTTTTGCCATCGCGCAAAAGCTTTTTCCCACGCCGCATCTCCGGAAAAGAGACTTTTCAAATCCCAGCAGTCAGCGGCAGGGACCTCGCTACGGGGGAGGAGTTGCGTGACACGTTTCGTCGGTTTTTTCTTTTTCGATTTTCCAGTTGCCTTGACCATGGTGCGCTATTCAAAGTTCGATTGTGTAAGTGCGTGTGAGCAGCCGTGTGCTTGGGTTGCTGCGAATCCCAATGAGTCGCTACGATCATTCGGGAAAGGCGGTATCTTACCGGAAACCGAATGAAAGAGAAGGTGGTCGACACTTACCAAACCAGCAAGGCAGTACCCCAAGAAAGACCACCCCCAAAGCCGCAGAGAATAATGCGGCTACCAGGGTGAATGCGTCCTTCTTGATGGGCTTCGTCGAGCGCCAAAGGAATACTGGCTGCCGATGTGTTCCCGTAGCGATCGACATTGATCAGTAACTTTTCTTTCGAGATGCCAAGATTTTCGGCCGCAGCATCAATAATCCGAGAGTTTGCCTGATGTAAAATCATCAGGTCAATATCCGCAATACCAAGATTGGTTTCTTTGAGCACATCATGCACTGTGGACTCAATCAGGCGAACAGCCCATTTAAAAACCGGACGACCATCCATATGCATGAAATGTAGGTCGTCTGAAACGCCGGAATCGTTGACCGGTTGAGCCGAGCCGCCCATTTTGATGCAGAGCAGATCGTGTCCCGATCCGTCAGCCCCGAGCGTATAGGCCATCAGTCCTTGATCCTTTGATCCCGCTTCAACCAATACTGCCCCAGCGCCGTCCCCAAAAAGCGGATATGTTTTTTTGTCTGCGGGGTTGGCAACCCGGGAATTGGTATCGGCACCCAGGAGTAGTGCCAGCTTGCTTGTACCGCATGCCACAAACTGCATACCCGTAATCAAACTGTAGATAAAACCTGCACAGGCAGCCTGCAGATCGAATGCAGGTCCGGTGATGCCCAGTCGATCTTGTATCTGGCATGCGGTCGCCGGCATCGGCAGGTCCGCAGTAAATGTTCCCAGGACCACCAGATCGACTTCGTCCGCAGTGCGACCAGAGTTTTCAAGACAGCGTTGGGCAGCAATGACAGCCATATCGCTCGTGGCCATTTCCGGTGGGGCGTGTCGTCGTTCGCGGATGCCGGTGCGTTGGATGATCCAATCGGCATCGTAACCGAGCGATGCAAGATCTTCATTACGAATAATATTTTCCGGTACATAACTTCCGGTCGAAATAACACGAACTCCTGGAAGGTGACAGAGTCTTGAATGACGAGTTTCTATCAATTTCTCGGACATTGTTTTCCAAAAGTGTTTTCAGATGTTCTCGCCTTGTGAGCGATTACGAAAACCGACCGTAGTGGCTCGAAAAGTTCCAACAAGATTAAGCCTTTCCAGGGGCTTTCACAAGCCCAAGCAGGGAACGTTTGGGGCCTCCGTAATCACTCATTACGACACATCGATATTCCCCAACCCCGGAGCTTCCTGAGTCGGCCTGTTCAGGCGACTTCTGCGGGCGGTTGTACGGTGTGGGCGTACAAAAGTGCGTTCCCCTTTTTTCCGACTTGCTGGATAGCGGATGTATTCCGAAGCACATAGGCGATTCGCTGTGCTGTTGTGCGATCGATCCCGAGTTGGTCAGCAAGGTCTCCGGTATGAAATGGTTGTGGCAGGTCTAGTTTGCCGAGCAGTTGCCACAAGTCCGTGCCATTCTGTATTCGGATGGCAGCGTGGACTTCAACCAGTTTCTGGTCTTCCACGATGAAGTCATTTTTTCGCCAACGGCGCCGGCGACCATGTCCGGGATATCGCCATTCCTCAGCATCCACCATCACTATTTCAATGGCTAATTGAGGGTGTGGAAAGACGTGAGTGAAATAAAGCAACTCTTCAAAAATATCGAGCCAGCCAGCCCGTTTGGGACTTTTACGGCGATCGATCACGCGTCCACCTTTCTTTGCACGCTTGATCAGTTGTTTGGTTTGCACAAGAGGCTTGACGATGAGAACCTGATGCTTCTTCAGTAGCTTTTTGACCTTGGCGCGGATGGCAGATAGTGAGCTGTGCTGGATTTCCACCAACCAGTCTCCCGCAAGAGCATCGATTCGAAAATTGTCTACCTGAACTTCCAGACGTGTTTGCTCGTCTGCATAATGAAGTTTAAGGTCACGATGAAGGGATGTTTCCATGACGCACACATTGTTTGAGAGACTGGCGTTTTGTGAGGTGAGGAAGGAGTGGCTCTTGCGCACTTCTATGTATCGGCAAACGCTGGCGCTTCACATGACAAACAGTTGCCAATACGGCGGAGAATGGACTATAGAAGGGCACCAAAGAAGCGCCGGTCAGTTGGAGGCCACAGCAGGCTCGATCCCAAAATCACGTATCGTCAATAGGCTTTGGAACGGGATCCCCTTTTCCCGAAAAGCATTCTCACCACCCTCGAGGCGATCGATGATTGCAACTACCTCCTGGACGATTAAGCCAAAGGTTTCCGCTCTTTCAATTGCTAGGAGCGAGGACCGTCCGGTTGTGACCACATCCTCAACAATGACAACCCGATCTCCGGGTGTAACGGGTCCCTCAATATATCGCTTCAGGCCGTGTTCTTTAGCTTCTTTACGGACCATGAAACCCTTGAGAGGGAGATTGTTGGTACCCGCGAGAGTCAGAATGGCAGCTGTAATTGGATCAGCACCAATCGACATGCCCCCCACGGCATCAGGGAGTGTGTCGGTGATTCTTTCCAAAATCCCGGCTCCAACCAGACGGGCACCGGCGGCATCAAGCGTGACCTGCTTTCCGTCGAGGTAATACGTCGCTTTTCTACCGGAGACCAGTGTGAAGTCTCCAAACTTGAGGGCTTTGTCTCGAACGAGTTCCTTCAGGGCTTCGGGGTCATACACTGCGATGGGTCCTCGGAGTACCAGAGTCTGTGGTTGAGCGTGAAAAAAGGAGCAACAAAGACGTGGAGTGGGGGTTTGGGATGACGCATATTCTAACGGCTGACTCCGAGGTGACTAGATAGGCACTCTAGAATCTGTGCGTCCAAATGTACACCACAGAAGGTGCCATGAGCAACGGGCAGGAACGTTGCAAATCGGCCCCCCCATGAGGGACCGAAGATCCTACCGTTGGATGGTAATTTTTGAACCACGGGAAAGGATGTCGTGGAGGTCGTCCGCATCACGGGTCGAGACACCAATCCGTCCCGGTTGATCCACCGTAGGTGCCTGTGCGACGTTGGCGATTCCTGCAATGCCAAGTTGTGGCCCAGTGGTCACAGTTCCGGTTCCTGCGCCATAGCCGGGACCCAACCTAATCCAAGGTTGATTCTGGTGGCTGGCGTGAGACCGGGTTTTATCCAAGACCACAAAGGGACCGACAATTTGTTCAAATTCGGGTCCCAGGTTCAACTCGAAGCGGCCTGCATAACGGCCACCGAGCCATAAAGTCAACTCACGCTTTTTGCTGTTAATCGTTGCGTTGAAGGGTCCGCGGACAACTTTCAATTCCTGCCCAGGGGAGATGGCTGCAGGATCCTGAATTTGATTGATTTTGATGAGCAGGCCTTCGGGGATCTTGTGTGATTTGGCGATCGTTTCGATGGTTTCCCCTGTTTGGACGCGGTGGGGCGGCTCGATCAGGTGCTTTTGTGAATAAATAACGGTGCCCGCAATACGGTCTAAAAGACCAGTAAGTTCTTCGTGCTGGTCTGGTTGGATGCGGGGATCCTCGTACCAGATCGACAAGGTCAACAGAGCGGTTGCCATCTGTCCTTGCTGGAGTTGATTCTTAGCGGAAGATATCGCCGCTTCAAACGCGGTGTTGGAACGGTTTCCGAGATTTTGAATTGGTGGGGAGACGACCGGACTCGAAACCGGCGGTACAGGTGCTACCGGAGGAATGACACCGGAATTTTCTGACTTGGGAGATGTCGGGACCGTTCTGACTGGAGTTGTGGGATTCTCAGTTTGTGCGACGGTTCCGGGAGTACTCTGATTGACTGCGGCGACCGGTACTCCCCCTGGAGATGGGATTGGCTCAGATCCTTTTCGCCTGCTGGCGGGCAACTTGACATGGTCAGGTGGAGTAGGTCTTGGTTGGTGCGGTTTTTCTGCGAGGGAATTGTTGGGGCCATTCGGTGCGAGAGAGGCTACTGGAGGATAGGAGGCTACAGGAATCTTCCCGGTGCTGGAGTCCGGATTTGGCAGTCCGCCCTCGGATGGTTTTGTGGAGTTCTGCTGTGGCAAACCTTGCGTTTGTCCGAGACCGACCTGGGGGATTTCGAGGCCGACCTGGGGCATTCCATCACCTGCCTGAATCGTCCCGGGACTTTGCCCCATTTCTTTCGTGAGCCAGTCCGGTGTTTCCGTCGGGCCGCTCTGGAACTGAAAGCCATTATTGAGTCCGATGTAGAGGCCGTAGCCCACGATGCCCAAAATAGCGAGTACCACCATCGTTTTGAGCGTATTCACGTTCGTCCTCCTTGACGAAATCATTCGTGAGCATCAACATCATCCGTCGTTCTTGATGTTTCAAGATTTCGACGGTAGCCTGACTACACGATATGCCTCTCGGGAATTTGAGTGATGGAAAATTTTGAAGATGCGGACCAACTCACGGACGATGAATATCCAGATGAGGTGGAAGGATCCGATGACTGGTGCGATGACGACCCATCGCAAACCCACCCTTGTCCTATTTGCAACGCAGAGGTGTACGAGGATGCTGAACAGTGTCCGATTTGCGGAAATTACATCACCCACAATTATTCGTTGCGCGGCCTTTGGTGGTGGACTGCGTTGGTACTCCTTCTTCTGGTTTGTCTTATAGTCTTTTTGACCGGCCGTTTATAATAGGCCGGCCACGGGTGCGGCAATCATAGAAAATATGCGCAGCGGAGGCTACACCAAGCTGATTGTCACTGCAGGATTCATGCCAGCATTGAAAGCACATTTCATCGATGCATAAAGCGATGCACAATAGGATGAAAAGCGCCTTTGAAGAGACCTGTGGTTCTCAGGCATATCTACGCCCGTGCCTAACTGAGCCAATCTTTCTGCGCCCACTGTCGGGCTATCCGGTTGGCCGAAGGCAAGATAGGTCTGGGAAATCCATCAGGTAGCGATCGCTTGCTCTCTGCTGGCGATGCATTTTTGACGCTTGGAGCCCTTGAATTCTCACCTTTCTCAGCGAGTTGTTTGGCGTTCCGGAGGACCGGCACCTGGAGAACCACAGTGCGAGGGATACATCGCTTTGTTTTGTTTGGGACCAATGTCTGGAGATATCGTGGAACGAGAATGGTTTTCCGCACAGGGACCATTTTGCAGACCCGAACTGGAACCTGCTGTACCCGTTGTTCGTACACAAGCCGAGAATAGGTGCAGGGTATCTTGCGAACCTGCTCCTCTCGGATGTATTTGCAGACAGGAATCGTCACCCTGTTGTCAACTTTTTCAATCACCTGACGGCAAGTTGTGTAAGGGACTGTGCGCACACACTCTTCGGTTACCATTTTGCAGACACAGACACAAACCTGACGGATTTCTTCCTCGCTTACCCACTCACCTACCTGGGTCGGAACTTTGACATTGGTCACCACGCGCTGGTAGGTGGTCTCCGGAACCTCGACCGTTTCGGTGCGAGGCTGCCATCGCTTTCGCGTCAAGGTTCGCATCCGTGGCGATTTTTGCTTCCAAACCAGGCCTGGCAGTTCATAGCGTTGCCTGCCGTTTGCAGGATCAGGCCC
>JABABY010000114.1 GCA_014237955.1 Planctomycetota bacterium | reverse complement strand
TGCATTACAAAAAATTGGAAAATCTTTTGCAGCTACGGGATTATCGCCAAATGTATTTACTGGTATAGGTTTGGCATTAGCATTTGTTGCATCCATAACTTATGGAATTGGATTTGAATGATCGCTTTATTGTAATCCACTAGAGAACGGTAATACTCAGCTTCTGCTTCTGCCAGACGACGTTGAGCTTCCAAAAGTAAATCCAACTGTTCGATGTTGCGTCCAAACCCGACATCGATTTTCGCCTGGAACGTATCGACCTGTGCCTGTGCTGCGACTCGCCGATTAAAATTGGTTTCAATCAGTCGATAATGGCGAGCAAGTTGTCTCACGGAATCTGCCAATAAGTGAGAGAGTTCCAATTCTTGTTCTTTGAGAACAGCCTTTGAGCGTGTCAGAAGCAATTGTGCGTTCCGCACGGCGGATAGTTCGGCCCGAAAGCCAATGTTCATGGCCATTTCTACGCCGAGTTGCGATTCACCAAAATCGCCTCCAAAAAGAATGTTCCATGCAGACGGATACGGTCCTGGTCCATTGTCACCGAGCAAGTCGTGGCCGAAACCGAGCCAGCGATAACTTCCTACCATATCGAGTCGTGGTAAGAGGTGATTTTTGGCAGCAATCACTTCCAGCTCTCGTTGTTTAATCCGCCATTGCTGCTTTCTCAGTTCGACGTTTCGAGCAAGCGATTCGCTGAGAATATTGCCCCAATCAAAGGTTACTTTAGCCATAGTCGGGTCATCCGACGGCCGAATCAACCGGCCATCGGTCGCAGCAATCCCCATCAAGAACCGGAGTCGGTTCTCCGCGGCAAATACATCTGACTTGGCCTGCTCGGTCTGTGCCCTGAACGAAAAATACTGTTCACGTGCCAGAGCCTCTCTTTCTTTGCCGCCACCAATGGAACCTGCCCGCGTGATTGCCTGAACAGTTTGCCATGTTCTAAGAGAACTTGTCAGCCCAACTTTTCGAGCCTCAAGATTTCGGTAGGCGTAATACAGTTCCCAATATGTATTTTCCACATCGGCCACTAGATTACGGACGCCGGCCTCAAATTCGGTGATTGCACGGTCAGTCTGAATGCGAGCAATCAAAACACCGTCAAACATCCGCGTACCGATTCCCGCGATGTTGCTAAACGGTCCTGCAATGCGGTTATACTCGGCACCCATCCCCTGCAGCAGCGGTTGGCGAAATTCACCTTTGATATCCGTCCGGTATGAACTGCCATAGAGAACGCGTGGATTGTTATTGTCATCAAAAGTTGTCGTCGTACTGATCGTTGAAGTACCACCGGCAACATTCGTCTTTTGGATTTGACTTTGAAAAGTGACGATATCCTGTACGTTGACTCTTGCGAGTTCCAAGACAATGGCTTCCGCCGGATTTACATTGATGGGATCCTCAAAACTTTCCCAGAAAAGACTGCTGCTGAAGGTCGCATCGAACGCAGAGAGGGCGGCTTCCGGGCCGGTCATGAGACCGTTGATATAGCCGGGAGCGGATTCTTGAATGGCTGGATTGTAAATCGTCTGTAAAGCATCCGGATTGGCAAGCAGTGCTTCAGACGGCTGTGAAATGCCCGACATGGTGTCGATTCGCCCGCCAAGACTCCTGAGAACTTTACTGTTAGCGAGAGTTATTTTGATTGCATCCGCGAGAGAAATTTCCCAAAATTCCTCAAAATTTGCGTTCTCTAGTGTTAGTGGTGCATTGGCATACTGGGCATCGGACAGGGTCGGCTCACTGACTGCCGGATAGTCGATTTCAGTAGCAACCCCCACATAGTGAGAGAGATCCCCATCCTCGCCAAAATAGAAAGGCTGAGTCGGTTGGCAGCCCGTGCCCGCGACCAACGCGAGGCAGAGCGTGAGACCAATCTTGTGGAGCGTTGGACTCATGGGAGAGTTTTGGTCCATGGGGGACATACGTTGTTTTTAAACATCGAAAGACCAACAACTTCTGCCGTTCTTCAGAACGTCAAAAAGTGTTGACCTCCCCCCATAACGATTGCCAAGCAATGTCTTTAGGCCACTGCATGGATGGCATTCGATATCGCAATTATCGGCCGCATAACCATTTAACTTTGAGCAAAGTTCCTAATCCGCAAAGATTGCCAGAACGAACAGCTGGCAATGCTAGTGCGGTTGGTTTTCCGGCAGGGTTCCTCACTCGACGGGAACTCGAAAAACCCGAAATAGATGTTTCCAGAGCCTGCTACTGGGCAATCTGGTGCGGATAGGTGTTTTTAGCGCGTTCTGGCCCGCTTCCGCTTTGGTGGCCCACCTTCGCGCGCGATGCGTGCGTTGGGGTGGTCTGCCTTTCCTGTGAGTTCGTAGAGGAACCGACTTGGAATGGTATCTCGTTGTTTGCCCCATTTCCTG
Organism: Planctomycetota bacterium; assembly: GCA_014237955.1. Taxonomy (GTDB): domain Bacteria; phylum Planctomycetota; class Planctomycetia; order Pirellulales; family UBA7805; genus UBA7805. The sequence continues at coordinate 4,307 of JABABY010000114.1, read as the reverse complement.
CGGCTTAGGCACATGCTGAGCGTAAGTTGGTCCTGGGCCCGCGTGACGCCTACGTAGCAGAGTCGCCGTTCTTCATCAATGGCCGAGCCGTCAGCCTCTGCCAGCGATCGATGGTGGGGGAGGAGTCCTTCCTCCATGCCGGCCATATAGACATGTGGAAACTCCAGCCCTTTCGCTGCGTGCAGCGTCATCAGCATGATAGCGTTGCGATCCTGCTCAGCATCTGCCTCACGATTGTCGAGAAGCGTAGCATCAATAAACCCCTGAAGGGTGCCATTGCGACTTTCTTGTTGATAGCTGCCCAATGCACTAATGAACTGTTCGACAGAGGAGGTTCTCGCGTCGCATTCTAGCGGTTCTGGATAACGACTTTTGAGTTCGTCGAGGTAACCAATATCATGGAGTAATCGATTTGCAGTATCGACGAGAGCTTGGTTTCGCGAGAATCGCTGTGCGTAGTCCGTGATCATTTTTTCAAACTTCTGCATGGCTACCGCTGCCTTGGGCGAGATTCCTTCGATATCAGGTGCTGTTGCAAGTAAATCAAAAGCTGGTTTGCCAGCCTCGGTTGCTGCTTCAATCAGCGATTGCCGAGCTGTGTTGCTGATGCCTCGTGCTGGCATATTGAGGATTCTAAGTAACGAGGCTTCGTCTTGCGGTGAAGCAATGACCTTGAAATATGCCATCAAGTCACGGACTTCTCTACGGTCATAAAACGACATGCTGCCAACAAGGACATACGGTAATCGGATGCGGCGCAATTCCGTTTCAAAACTACGGGGCTGTTCGTTGGTGCGAAACAGAATAGCAATATGTCTCGGTTGGGTTGCTGAGGTCTCGAGGATATGGCTGATATCCTTAATGACGGTGCGAGCTTCTTCCGTTTCGTCTTGCAGCTGGAGAATTTTTGGGGGGCTGCCCGTTGGGCGGACCGGACGAAGTTGCTTGTCGTGTCTTTTCTGATTAAAAACAATGAGACGGTTTGCCATTGCCAAAATCTCAGGTCGACTTCGATAATTGGTTTCTAAACGAACGACCTTGGCATCAGGCCAGTCGAGTTTGAATCGCAGAATATGTTGGACCTCGGCACCACGCCATCCGTAGATTGATTGGTCATCATCGCCGACAACACAAAGGTTGCGGTGTCCGCCCGCGAGGGATTTCACAATTCGGTATTGGCTGCCATTGGTGTCCTGATACTCGTCGATAAGAATCTGGTCGAAACGTCCCGCTTCAGCGCGATGGACATCTTTAAATTGCTCCAGAAGCTGCTCGGTCAACAGGAGAAGATCATCGAAATCGACAGCCCCACTCGCTCGGAGTGCATTCTGATAACGCTCGTAAGCGACCGCTGCTAAATGTTCTCTGTCGGATTCTGCGTTGCGTTGTGCCTGCTCGTAGGTTGCTGAATGGTTTTTCCAACGCCCGATGAGATAAAGTAGGTCTGCTGGTTTAAGTTTCTGGTTTGGTGTTTTCAACTCGCGGAGGACCGTGCGAGCCGTGGTCTCTTGGTCTCCCCGGTCGTAGATTGAAAATTGTTGTGAATATCCAAGGTGTTGGATGTGACGACGGAGAATGCGAACACAGAGGGAGTGAAAGGTCGATATTTCTGGTTTTTTCTTTTGGCGGCGATCCAACAGCTGGCCTGCCCGTTGCATCATTTCCTTTGCGGCCTTATTCGTGAAGGTGACTGCTAAAATGCGATCAGCTGGCACACGGTTACGGATGAGTTGGATAATCCGATAGGTGACAACGCGCGTTTTCCCGGAGCCGGCGCCCGCGAGTACCAGGAGTGGTCCCGTAAGGGTATCGACTGCTTCGCGCTGCGCGGGATTCAGTCCTTTGAGAGGGGGTTTTTGTGGCAACAGTAGTTCCGGTCGCAAAGGGGCGTTATTTGACTGCGTTCGTTGGCAAGTATTGTATGGCAGACCAAAGCAATTGGTTTTTGGCAGAAAAACCATGCGGAAAATACTTTAACGTCTGTCGGGCTCTGCGGGGAGAGGACCGGGGAGACAGAGTCTCTTTTCGGCATATTCGAGACAGATAGCACCCAACCCACGGAAGACGCCAAGGAGACTCGCGGACTTGACCTGTTTTCCTCAGCGGCGCTATACTCGTTGCCAGAAGCTTATTTTGAATCTATTCCTTTCAGAGGTTTATTGATGAAATCGAAACGCCGTCATGATTTGCAGACCAATGTCCTTGCAGACTGGATCAGCAAAAAAATCGTATGGCTGCAGTCTAATGCAACGTGGTTGCTCGGTGGGACTTTGGTCCTGGTGGCAATCATGGCCTTATTGGCGATTCGTGAAAATCGACTCGCCTCAGCGGCCGCGGATGGGTGGGGTCGTTTTGAGAACGCAACCGGCTCAGGCTTCAATGCGATTAGTACGGATGAGCCGCTCGCTCTCAATAATGCGATCCACGAATTAGAGGATGTCGCCAGGACACATGAAGGTAGTTTGCTTGCGGCGTATGCGCGGTTGACTCTCGGCGATTTGTCTCTCATGGATGGCCAGAGAAAATATCTATCAAATAAGAGTGTTGCGAACGAGTCTTTTAAAAACGCGACCCAACAATACCGGGCAGTGGTAGGCATCGTTTCTCGGCCCGAGCTAAAAAATCGGGCGTTGTATTCTTTGGGAAAGAGTCTCGAATGGCAGATGAAGCTCGAACAGGCCAAAGAAGCCTACTCCAAAGTTGTGGGGACCTTTGCTGTAGAGGCACAGTCGCGAGTTCGCGATCTGGATCGAAAAGAAACCCATGTTTTTTACGAGCAAATTACCCAATATAAGCCGCGCGAGAAACCAAAAGCAGATGCGGGCCGTTACCCGGGAATCGATTTCAATCTTCAGGAGGATGAACCCCCCAGAGAGGCAAAGGAGAAGGCTTTTGGGGATGCGCTTGATGGAGATGGCCTCGAGGATGCCGCCAGTGCTGCTTCCTCCGACGGAGTCGCCGCCGATTCGCCAGCGGGCGATACAAAGAAGAGCGATTCGGAAGGGGATGACGATGCTGAGCCGATCGAAAAAGAGGACAAACCAGCGGGTGGGGATACTCCAGCACCCAATCCCAGCACACCGAAGCCGTAGCGATCCTTTTGGGCGTGGGCCCTTTGTCAGGTGGGGGTACTGCCTTGTCGGATTCATCTTTTCGTGATGAACTGCTCACCTGGCGGGTTGACGCTCAGGACGCAGGTGTCCGCTTGGATATCTTTTTGGCAGCTCGCCTTCCCGATTTCAGCAGGACTTTTTTGCGACAGCAAATCGTCTCTCACAATGTCATGGTCGATGGTAAGAGAACAAAAGTTGCCTATCGATTGCACGAGGGGCAACAAATTACGCTTAATCCGCCGGTAGAACCGCCCGAGCGACCGGTACCCGAGGAAATACCGCTTGAGATTATCTACGAAGATGAATTTTTGGCAGCGGTCAATAAACCGGCCGGGATGGTAGTGCATCCGGCGAAAGGCCATTGGTCCGGGACCCTTACCAGTGCCCTGGCCTTTCATTTTAACTCTTTAAGTTCTGTGGGCGGTTCTGCGAGACCAGGAATTGTTCATCGGCTTGACCGGGATACCAGCGGTATCATTGTTATTGCCAAGAACAACATTGCACACCAGAAGCTCGCATTACAATTTGAACAGCGTACTGTCGAAAAAGAATATTGGTCAATCGTTCTTGGAACTCCTGATCGTGACGAGGACCGCTTCTCGGCGCCTATCGGGCCCCATCCACACCAGCGGGAGAAAATGGCCGTTCGTCGGGACCTGTCCACGGCCAAAGAGGCGGTGACATTTTATAAAGTCGCTGAAAGGTTCGACCGATTTTCGCTCGTGCATGCTTTTCCAAAAACAGGTCGTACCCACCAGATCCGAATCCACTTAGCTCAAATAGGACATCCGGTTCTTTGCGATCGTCTCTATGGTGGTCGTGCACAACTGCTGCGTGGGGAATTGACTGGATGTGCCGAGCAAAAAGAGATTGTTTTGGATCGCCAGGCACTTCATGCCAGACGCATTGCCTTTGAGCACCCCATGAGTGGTGAGCCAATGACACTTGAAGCGCCCCTTGCGGAAGATTTCTCCAAAACGATCGAGATACTACATGCTGGAAGACACTCATAAAAGGTGTTTCCCACGATCCTAGTTACCCGGTGGTCGTCCGTAGTATCCGTCCCTCTGCAATTTTATGATAGATCAGCTTCATCATGAAACCTCTTTTGGAGATCCCGGAGTGATTTTATGTTAAATTGGAAAGTCTGAATCTTATATCTGTAAATTATGTGTTCTTGTAACTTTGCCATTT
>JABABY010000113.1 GCA_014237955.1 Planctomycetota bacterium | reverse complement strand
AGGACAATGGAGGTTATGTGACGCGGGCAGTCACCATGGCTCCTATATCAATGGACAGCGGGTAGAGGATGCCCTTCTTGAAGATAATGTACAGATTCGGATCGGCGCGACGGAGTTCTTGTTCCATTTGTGTACCGACTTGTCTGCAGAATTAAGAGATGATCGAAGATGGGTCCAAACACTTGTTAAAGACCAAGCGGTCGATTCTGAAGATACCGAGGAAGTGACGCTGGGAGCACTTCATGACGATCAGCGGATGAGCGATCTTCTTGTACTCTACCAGTTGAGTATCCGCTTACTCGGTAGCGTTGAGCCGGATGAAGCGATCCGTATTGCGATCGAACTGGTACATGAGCATATTGCAGCGTCTGAGGTCGGATTTCTCCGGCTGACAGAGACTGGCCAGTTGGTTCCACAGGTAGTGGTTCCAGAGCATTCCACAGAACCTGTGGGTTTGAACACGTTACTGACGGAGATGGTTTGCCGGAATGGGCGTGCGGTCTGGGTTGCTAATGAACGCGTGCAAAATCTTTCGCAGAGTACGGAACATTTTTCGGACGCAATCTGTGTGCCTCTTCTTCACCGGGAAAGTCTTTGTGGTGTGATTCACATTTGCCGCGAGCAGGAACATTTTAGTCAGTGCCAATTCGATTTTTCGATGTCGGTCGCCAATATTTTGACGGTGGCACTCCTCCGGGCTCAGCAGGCCTCGAGCCTTAAGATCGATTATTGGCAATTAGCTGCCAAGTCGCCGGGGCATGACGAAATGATCGGCCAGTGTGATTTGATGTTGGAGCTAAAGTTAAAAATACAAAAATTCTCTAAAGCGAGAGGTTGTGTACTCGTTCGCGGCGAAAGTGGAACAGGTAAAGAATTGGTTGCTAGGGCCATCCAACGCAATAGCCCAAGGGCCGACAAGCCCTTTCTGACCATTAACTGTGCGGCAATGCCATCAGAGTTAATTGAAAGTCAGTTGTTTGGCCATAAGGCAGGAGCGTTTACAGGCGCTGACCGAGATCATCTAGGATTTTTCCAGCATGCTGATCTGGGGACACTGTTTCTTGATGAGGTGGGTGAATTGTCCCTCGAGGGCCAAGCCAAGCTACTGAGAATTCTTGAGGGGCATCCGTTTCTCCCTATAGGCAGCAGCGAGGAAATTAGAGTTGATGTGAGGGTGATCGCCGCTACAAACCAGGATTTAGAGGCATTGGTTCGTGAGCATCGCTTTCGAGAGGATCTCTATTATCGCCTCGGGGTCTTTCAAATCGACGTGCCTCCACTCCGGCAGCGGGGCGGTGACGTTGCGTTGCTGATCGAGTCTTTGTTGGATCATTACCGGCATGAGCACGGCCGCCCCGGATTGAAAATGGCTGCTGCTGCAAGGCGGAAATTGCTGGAATACCATTGGCCAGGCAACGTCCGACAACTCCGCAATGCGATCGACTCTGCGGTGGTGCTGGCCACTGAAGCTGGAATTACGGCTGACGATTTTCCTCTGCGGGATATCCCTGGGCAAAAACGAGAAACACTCTCCCTTTCGTCGTGGGAACAGCGATTGATCCGCCGGGCGCTGGATCGCTCCAGTGGCAATGTTGCTTCCGCCGCTAAATTATTGGGAATTGGGCGGGCGACGCTCTACCGCAAGTTGGACACTTTTCGGATCGAACGTTAACCGTTAGGTCTGCCATGTCAATGAAACACTCCCCATCCAAAAAACGAGCCAAGAAAGTGGGAATCAATACTTACCCAGAGCGTACTCCCCGCTTTTGGCATGGCATGCGCTTTTGCGCTGCGATGGGGCTATTGATAAAAAATCGCTTCCATGTTCATCCAGTCCGTTGGGGAATGGTTTTTACCGTGTTGTTTGCTGCGGTGATCAATTCGATACTCTATTGCTTGCAGCAATTGTTATGCGGTCGCAAGATCATGGCGACCAAGATGGACCATCCGCCAATCTTTATTATCGGCCATTGGAGCAGTGGCACGACGCACCTGCACGAGTTGATGGTTCGCGATCAGCGGTATGCCTGTGCAAATACGTACGATTGTTTCGCACCAAATCATTTTGTGATTTCGGGTTGGCTATTACCAAAATTATTTTGGTTTCTGCTTCCGGAAAAACGGCCTATGGATAACATGCTAATCGGTTTTGATCGCCCCCAAGAAGATGACATTGCTCTGTGCGGGCTGAATGCCCCCACTCCCTATTTTCGTCTGGCGTTTCCGAATCATCCTCCGCCCTATAATGAGTTCTTGAATATGGAGGGAGTCGGTAAAAAGGATCTGGCCTGTTTCAGACGAGCTTTAAAAGGATTTGTTCAGGCCCTGACCTATGCCAAGAAAAAACGGCTGGTTCTCAAATCGCCACCCCATACGGGGCGCATTGAGGTGCTCGCAGATCTTTTTCCGGGTGCAAAATTCATCCACATCGTCCGTGATCCCTTTGTGCTCTTTCCGTCCACGCGGAGGACCTGGGAGTCACTCGATTATTCCCAGGCGTTTCAGAGGCCACACCATAAAGATCTGGATGAATACATTCTCCGATCGCTGGTATTGATGTATGAAGGTTTTGAACAGCAGCGGGCGGCAATACCATCGAACCAACTTTGTGATGTTCGTTATGAAGATCTTGCGAAAGATCCGGTTGGTGAGGTCCGCAGAATCTATGGCCAGTTGGAATTGGGAGATTTTGAAAATATCCGCGAGCCCTTGGAAAACTATTTGGAGTCACAGCAGGATTACCGGCCCAACCAATATGCGTTGGCCCCGGAAGTGGCAGCGGCGATTGAGTTGCGTTGGGGCGACTATATTGATACATACAACTACACATCTTCGATTGCAGCGCAGCGAGCGTTGGCAGAGAGTGCCGCGACCAAGGCAAGCGGCAACGACTGTTCGATAGAGGAGTAGGGAAAAGCTGCAATACGCTCGTCCTCCGCGGATGTGACAAGACAGGGTATCCCTCGCACGATTGGACCTGGCGATGGATGGAGTTGAAAAAAGGAAAAGAGTGATGTTTCAAAGTTGTGTGTTGCGATTGTTCGCTGCCGTTGCAGCGTTGCTTGCCTCTGCAGCCAACTGCGAAGACTGGACGCGGTTTCGTGGTCCCAACGGTGCCGGGCAGAGTGATGCGAAATCGATACCGACCGAATGGACAGAGCAGGACTATAACTGGCAAGTTGAATTGCCAGGCATTGGGCACTCATCACCCGTAATCTGGAAAGACAAGATCATTGCCACTAGTGGTGATACCGATAGTGCGACCCGCTACATCACTTGCAGGCGCACTAGTGATGGGACCGAAATTTGGAGCCGAAAATTTGCATCGGTTCCGCATCATCTCCATACCCGCAACAGCTATGCTTCGAGTACGCCCGCTTTGGATAGCCAGCACGTCTTCTTGACCTGGGCGACCCCAGAGTCGTACATACTCCTGGCACTTGATCTGGAAGATGGCTCTGAGGTTTGGAGGGTCAATCTGGGGCCATTCAAAAGCCAGCATGGGTTTGCGGCATCACCGATTGTTTATCGGGATTCCGTGATTGTTGCGAACGAACAACTGGGAGAAAGCTTCCTCGCCGCTTACGATGCTAAAACGGGAGTGGAAAAATGGCGGTGCCGACGAGAGGGCGGGGTGCAGACAGCCTATTCGGTTCCATGTGTTTTTCGAGGGGAGGACGGAGGTGAGCAACTTATTTTCCACAGTACAGCTCACGGCATAAGCGGGCTCAATCCGGAGACGGGCAAGTTGCTTTGGACGATTGCTGTATTCAACAAACGTTGTGTGAGCAGTCCGGTTGTTGCGGAGGGGCTCGTCTTTGGAAGCAGTGGCCAGGGAGGAAGTGGCGAATCTTTGGTTGCCGCTAAACCTGGCAACGGTTCTACGCGTAAACCCGAAGTCGCTTACGAAATCAAGAAATCTGCGCCCTATGTGGTGACCCCGGTTGTCTATCGGGATTGGATTTTTGTCTGGCACGATGGTGGAGTCGTCAGCTGTCATGATGTGGCAGATGGCAAATTGCGTTGGAGACAACGCGTCGGGCGTGGATTTTCCGGTTCGCCGATCCGTGTTGGCTCAAACCTTTACGGCATCACCGAAGACGGGCAAGTAGTGGTTTTAGCAGCCGAGCCAGAATTCCGCCTTTTGGCAAAAAACGATTTAGGTGAACCGAGTCGTGCTACGCCGGCGGTAGCCGACGGACGACTCTATTTGCGGACAGAGACAAAATTAATGTCACTTGGCGGCCGCTAGCGATGTTCCTCAGTCCCTGTCGACAACTTTTGTTGTAAAAAGGGTCTCAAAAAGATTGAGCAGGCGGACAAGCAAAACCGTGACAAGCGGTTCGGTGGCCAGAGAACCCCCGGGAAGGGGTTCGATGTGCGTGGATCTGCCGTTAAAAGCGAACAAATTATCGTGATTTCTACAGTTTTTTATTCGGCTTCGTCCTGCTAGCGTTCGGTGGTGGTGACGGACTTTGAGAGGCAACCGCTTGACGGGGGGCCTTTCGGTGGGCGATAATCGGTCCTTCGTTTCTGGGCTACGGCGGCATTCAATGGCCGCGATCACCATTTTGTTGTCTTTGAATAAGAGTGAGAAAAGGTTAGTCATGGCACATAAAAAGGGACAGGGATCGAGTCGGAATGGTCGGGACTCGACCGCACAACGTCGTGGCGTTAAGCGATTTGGTGGTCAGAAAGTTCAGCCGGGCCACATCCTTGTCCGGCAGGTTGGCAACAAGTTCCATCCAGGATCGGGTGTAGGGCAGGGCAACGATTATACGCTGTTTGCCTTGGTTGAAGGCGTGGTCAGTTTTGATCGCAAGGGTCGTCGGGTCAATGTAACCAGCGGATGAACCCTTCGGGCCCGCTGGATGGCGGATCGGATGGGGACCGAAAGAATATTCTGGGGATGTCAGCAGGACATCCCCATTTTTATTGGCTGCCATCATGTTCATCGATCGAGTGCAAATCCAGATCGAAGCGGGCCGTGGGGGAGACGGTTGTATGAGCTTTCGTCGCGAGCGATATGTGCCAAGGGGCGGGCCTGACGGTGGCGATGGTGGTCGTGGTGGTAATGTGGTCATTCAAGCGGCCGAGGGCGTCGATCACCTTGCAGTGGCGGCACATCGTAAACATTGGAAGGCAAAGTCGGGATCTGCGGGCCAGGGCAGTAATCGACACGGTCGCAGCGCAGAAGATACGATCATTGAGGTGCCACCCGGCACGATAATCTTGGATGCCGTGGAAGGTTTTGTCCTCAAGGACCTCAAAGCGGCTGGCGACTCGGTTATTGCTGCTCGCGGGGGGCAGGGTGGTAAGGGGAATACACACTTTAAGTCGGCAACCAACCGGGCACCACGGCAGTTTACCCGCGGGGGTGATGCTGAAATGCGGACTGTGGTTCTGGAACTGAAGACCATTGCTGACGTCGGGTTGATTGGAAAACCAAACGCAGGCAAAAGCACTCTGCTGGCCCGATTATCGCGTGCTAGGCCGGAGATTGCCGATTATCCCTTCACAACCAAACAGCCCAATCTGGGCCGTGTTGAGGTCAATCGCGATCGATCATTTCTGTTGGCAGATATTCCAGGGTTGATTGAAGGAGCCCATCGGGGAGTTGGCCTGGGACTGGAATTTCTTCGGCACGTCGAACGGACTCGGGTGTTGATTCACCTAGTGGAACCGGAACCCCAAGACGGCTCTGATCCGTTGCTCAACTATCGTTCCATCCGGCAGGAGATCGAAAAGTATCGCAAAGATTTGGTGAGTCGTCCGGAAGTGATCGTCGTTTCGAAATCGGAATTACCCGGAGCAGAGGCGATACGAGCCCACTTGGCCGAAGCGGTCGATGTTGCGGTTCTGGGCATCTCTGCGGTAACAGGACAGGGCCTGGATCAATTACTGCATGCCGTACTTGATAAACTGGATCATGAACCGGCAATATCATGAATGGTAATAGGCGTTTTCCTCTGGTCGCTGTCGATGTGGGCAACAGCCAGATTACAGCCGGACTTTTTGAAAATCCGCCTGCAGAGGACCATGTGTTGCCCCAGCCAGATCGTACGTTGACACTGAGCATAGACTGCTGGGATCCGGTTGAGATTGCTTTGTGGCTTGCCCCCCACAAACCGTCCGATGCCTACTGGCAACTGGCGAGTGTCCATGAAGAGGCGCTTTGCAAACTGCAGGCATGGCTCGGAAAAGAGGGTTGTGGAGTTTTGCAACAGCAATTGAAACTCGACCAATTACCGCTTGTGGTGCAATTGCCGAAACCTGAGGAGGTCGGTATCGATCGCTTGCTCGGTGCCGTGGCCGCTAACTGCATCCGGCCCATCGACCGACCTGCTGTTGTGATTGATCTTGGAACCGCGATTACGGTGGATGTCGTTTCTCGCGACGGATCTTTTTGTGGAGGTGCCATACTACCGGGTATGCGAATGAGCGCTCGAGCGTTGAGTCAATATACCGATAAGCTGCCCGAGGTGCCGATTGGCGAGTTGGACCAAACCCCATCGCCTATTGGTCGCTCGACCGACGAAGCGATCAGTAGCGGACTCTATTGGGGGGCCGTAGGGGCGGTTCGGACGCTCGTCGAGCAACTGCATGCCGAGATGCAATACGAACCATTTGTGTTTCGGAAAATGAAGAGGAATCCGATTTAGAGAAGGTGAATTTTAAACTAGATTATTTTGAAGAGTTTACAAAAGAGTATTTAA
>JABABY010000112.1 GCA_014237955.1 Planctomycetota bacterium | reverse complement strand
CAAGGCCTTGTTATTGCAATTGTGCTGGGCATCGTTGGGGCGGGTTTCAACTGGGTCTACCTGAACAACAAAAGTAAAGAATTTGAAATAGAATCCTTTATTGGCGTCAGAAAGGGCCAGAAAATAGCTCTGGGAGACCCAATCAAGAAAGCCCATCTCGAAAAAATAGATATCCCTAAAGCAAATGCACGCAATCTAAGGGTGTACGCCTACCCCCATAAAAACCTGGAATCTCTTCTTGGCCAGAAATCGATCCGGAAATATGAAGGAGGAGAATTATTACTGCGGCAGGATTTCCAGACCCATCCAAATCGACTTAATCTCGAAAACAAGCAGCAGGCAATCTGGGTGCCGATAGACACACGGACCACCATTACCTCACACATCACGCCCGGAATCAATCAGGTCTATTTTTTCGTTCCCGGAGGAAACAACCAAAGCAAAGCTTCTCCATCCGCTGCGGATGGAGATTGGCTTGGGCCCTTTGAGGTCCTGTCGGTAGGAAATCGTTTCGGCTCTGTCGAGGCCATGAAGGCAAGTAAGACCACACCAAGAAACGAACACATGTTGACGCTTCGGGCAACGGATAAAAATGGAAAACCCGATATCAAAGCAAGTCGACTGGTAAAGCATTTAACCAATACAGACTATCAACCGTTGCGACTGAAAGTACTCAAAACCACCAATGATTCTCCATGAGTTGAATTATGCGAATTTGGTTCAATCGCGTTAGTGAAAGCCGCCGTTCGATGGTCGAGATCGACGGTACGGAATTCCGTATTGGCCGAGATCATGATAACCACATCGTGCTGCCGAGCCCCCTAGTTTCACGTCAGCACGCAGTGGTTCGCGTGACCGATGATTTACTAGAACTCGAAAACGTAGGCCTCAACAGCTGCTTGATCGGCGACACGGAACTTCTTGGCGGACAGAAAGCATCGTTCGCCAAAGGCACTAAAATTCGTATCTGGCCGTTCACGCTTTCCTTTGAAACTGAAACGGCCACCCATTTCAGTCGTTCCGAATTGGAATCCCATCTTCGCAGCATTATGGCTGCATTGGAGTTGCAAATCCATCAACGACTCCTGGAAAGACTTGACCTTTACGAATTTGAAATGGAACGAGGCGCTAATCATGACAGCATTTTGCTTCTGGAAAATCATATTGAAGATGTCTGTCGGGAGATGGGCCTTTTTGAAACCGAAAATGAAATGCTTCTGGAAGAAATTACTGGCATCACACTACGCGATCAACTGGTCAACCAGTTAATTATGGAGAGTGGCAAGGAGGATGAGATATTTGATCTAGCAACCCTTACCAGCAACGAGTTTGACGTACCTGCCACACTGGTCTCCGAGCGAGAAACGGAACTCCACAGCCTGCTCACATTCGTGCGAGAGAAGCTTGCCTTGAATCGTCTACCCGATGTGAGTAGTCGCATCCGAAAGCTCGAAAGCCACTTCAACGAGCATTTCCATCTTGTGCGCCCCCACCTTCATGCCGAACTACGCAAATATTTGATTTTGCGATCTATTAAAAAAGACCTAAAAGACACTGTGTTTGGATTTGGTCCACTACAGGACCTACTGCGAGCACCGACCATTACGGAAATTATGGTTGTTAAGAGCGACCAGATTTTTGTTGAACGAGACGGCATCATCGAGCGGTCCGGAAGGCGTTTTCTTTCAGAGAAAGTTACCGAAGCCGTTATCGAGCGGATTGTCGCTCAAGTCGGTCGACGGATTGACAAAAGCCAGCCTTTGGTCGATGCGAGATTGCCGGACGGATCTCGTGTTAATGCGATCATACCTCCGCTTGCCATCAAAGGGCCTTGCCTGACCATCCGTAAATTTCCCATACAAAGACTAACAATGGATGCCTTATTGGAACTAGGCAGCATCACTCATTCTGCAGCAACATTCTTGCGGGCAGCGGTTATTGACGGACGAAATATCTTGGTAAGTGGCGGCACCGGTACTGGAAAAACCACTTTCCTAAACATCCTCTCAAGTTTCATCCCTTATAAACAACGGATTGTTACCATTGAGGACACCACTGAACTTCGTCTCCACCAAGAACATGTGGTCACACTTGAATCAAAACCCGCTAATGTAGAAGGCGTTGGTGAATATACGATCCGCAATTTGGTGACCAATGCACTGCGAATGCGACCCGACCGTATTCTCGTAGGCGAGTGTCGGGGACCGGAGGCACTCGACATGGTCCAGGCGATGAACACTGGACACGATGGCTCGATGACGACACTCCATGCCAATAGTGCGGCAGAAGTCCTTGAACGACTCGAAGTATTGATCTTGATGGCAGCCGATTTGCCGGTCATTTCTATCCACCGCCAAGTCTGCTCGGCGATTGATTTGGTGGTACATATCGACCGGACGCCCAGTGGCGGACGAATGGTTACACAGATTTCAGAGCTAACCGGTATCGACCCGGACTCACATCGCACGAACGTCACCGATATATACAACTTGCGCGACGACGCAGGACTTCGGCCTACGGGATATTTACCCAGTTTCATCGACCATCTGGTTCAAAAGGACTTGCTCGATCTCGATTTTCTTTACGACCAGCCAAGCTCAACGACATCCCGCAATGGATCTTCAACCACAAAGGAATAATATCGCTCCCGCGCAATGATCAATCCTGTCGGGAACATCGGCCATACTATTCGTCCAATATATCGCACAACAATTGCCATGCCTTTATTCTCCATGACATCGAGTGGTTTATTAATACTCACTTCATCCGCTTTTGTCGGCGTGGGTACGGGGCTCTTTGCATTTTTTGCGCGACCTTACTATTGGACTGCAATCAACCATCTAGAGGCCAATCTTACCGACAAATTGCGACGCCTGCATTTTCCGACAGGGAGGGTCCGCACTGGACTCATCATATGGTCATGCGTCCTTGGTATTGCCTTGCTCGGATTTTGGCTACTGGCGGACAGCCTCACTTTTGCCATTCTCAGCAGCCTACTGATCTTTGTCGGGCCGTGGTTCATTTTGCAACGCCTGGCCGAACGGCACCGCCAACAAATTGAAGACCAGCTTGCTGATTCTATGGTTTCACTCTCTAGCAGCATTCGCGCGGGACTTTCACTGCCGCAAGCAATACATTTGCTTGCTGACCACTCACCAAAACCGATCAAAGCGGAGTTTTCTCGCATCGCGGGAGAGTATGAAATGGGCAAGCCACTTGACCGCACCCTCGAAGAGGCAAAACAACGACTGCACAGTGAAAACTTTGCCCTCTTTGCTGCAGCGATGCTAGCCAGCCGCGAGAGCGGTGGACGGCTTAATGAAACCGTCGACCGCATCGCCCATTCTGTGAGAGAATTGCAGCGTCTGGAGCGCAAAGTACAAGCGGATACGGCGATGGCCCGGAAATCGACTGTCTACATGGCGATAACGCCACCGATTATACTTGCTGTCTATTTCTTTGTTGACAGGCTGGCAGTGCTCACGTTATTCACCTCACTTCCTGGACAATTAGTTTTAGCCGTTGCCATCATTTTAAATATCTTGGCCTATCTCTGGGCCCGCCACATTTTAAATCCTGATGTTTAATGAATTCTTATCGCGCACACTCCAAGTGACCTGAATGTACTCTATCGCCGCCTTATTTGATCAACTGCACTTAAATGTTGTCGCAAGCGTGGCAGTAGGCGCAGGCATAACACTTTTTTCCTGGTGGGTGCTGCGTTCACTGGCAACGGACGATCTGATGCAAAGCGACGAATGGCGCTATGACATCAACCGAATCAATCACTTACGAAAAGCTGATTTCTTCTATCGGTACTTCCAGACTATCATTCAAACCTTTGCCCGCATAAACCGCAATATGTTTTCTGATTCACTGCCTGATATTCAGCGTGAAATTGGTGCGGCAGGTCTTTCCAGATTTTGGATAGCCGAAGAATATCTCGGACGCATGCAACTCATTGCCACCATATGTTTCCCCTTTTACTTCTGGTTTTTTTCACGCTACGTGACGTTGGCAGGCGCATTCATTGCTATTGGCTTTAGTCTTATTACTGTCTGGATACTCCGTCTGCGGCTAAAGAAGCGAGCTCGCTATCGAGTTTTATTAATCAAACGGCGATTTCCTTTCCTTCTCGACTTACTCACGCTGCTTATGGAAGCAGGGACCACTTTTCTACAAGCACTGGAACAGGGTGTTTGTGAATTCGAAGGACATCCCGTAGCGGTGGAATTTGGTCGCGTTCTGGCCGACATGAACATGGGCAAAACGCGTACAGAAGCATTTCATGCGATGCGACTACGCTTAGCAGATGACGAGGTATCCAGCATTGTCGGCGCCATTATCCAGGGAGAAGAGCTCGGGGCTCCATTAGCCCAGGTTTTTAGAACCCAATCCGATGTACTCCGGATTAAGCGCATTCAACGTGGCGAAACACTCGCGGCGGAAGCCGGCGTGAACATGCTTTTACCCGGCGTCTTAATCATGTTTTCCACCGTGTTAATTATTCTTGGTCCATTTGTGCTTAATGTCATGCGCGGCGGCTTTATTTTTTAACCCTCCAGGATTCCCTGATGCCCATTGAGCTTTCCTGTCCCCGTTGCACGAAGATGCTTTCGTTTGGCGACGAGTTTGCAGGGCAGTATGCCTTCTGTGATCAATGCCAGGGCCGTCTTTGGGTACCTCAAGACGCCACAAGCAATCCAGAATCGACCTCGACCGAAACGGGCCTTCCTGACAACACTTTGGCGCAAGAAGATAGTACCGGGACATCAGAAAATCGTCCGCCGCCACGTTTACCGAAAAGCCCAAAGAATACCACATCCCAGTCGCCACCTATTGAAGAACCCTTAACAAGGCCTACTGGAATCGAAGTTCCGCCATCCAGTCAGGAACGAGTTCCTACTGCCTCCAAAGAGCCTCCAAAGATCAAGTCGCAACAAAAAGCGACTGAGAATGTTGCCAAATTCATTGCGGCAGATATTGCCGAGTCACGAATTGAAATGGGAGCTGACGGGCAGCTACCGGAATTAACACTATCAACAGATGTAGATTCCCAACAAAAAATGGAATCGAAAAGAACACAGAATCCGTGGGGCTTGGTCCTTCTAATCTGTGGTAGTCTTATTGCTTCAACGGCACTGCTTATGTTTGAGGACCCCTCCACAAAAACACATTCCGATATTGAGGGGATGATCTTACGCCTCAAGGATAAATACATACAAGAACCTGACAACCAATTGGTTCCATACCAGAAATATCTGAGAGATGCCCTTCTGGCACGGTCCCAGGGAGACGCAGCAAAGGAACAGACATATTACCGAAAAGTCCTACATCTACTGCGAGCGGAGCACCACAAACGCGACCATGACGAAAAAGGGCTCACTGGACAGTTGATTGAATCGTCGGACCGTTCACTGCGAAGCGACGAGGATCTTGAAAAACAACTTTCGGATATTCTTACAGAACTTAATAAACATTGATCGATAAGCGATATTGAATTTATGCTTCCCCACACCCGATACGACATTCTTGAAAAGATTGCTGTCGGTGATTTTGCCACCGTCTATCGCGCACGGGACAATGAACTAAACCGTGACGTTGCCATCAAAGCAATCCACCCACAGTTCCTTGAAGACCAGCGACAACTTGATCGCTATTGGGAGGAAGCCCAACTGCTCGCGTCACTCGAGCATCCCAACATTATGAGCATCTACGATATCGACAGGTCTCGTGGATGGTTGGTTCTTGAATTAATGGCCGATAGCGTGAAAAACCACGCGGGGGGCCAACCGCTAGACCTCAATTTTCTCCGCCTAAGCCTTGTTTGCAGCCTGCAAGCACTTAAATTTTTGCACAGCAACAATATTGTTCACGGAGATGTAAAACCCAGCAATCTTCTTATCGACCGTAGAAACTGGATCAAGCTTGGAGATTTTGGACTGGCGCAAAGGGCAACAAATGACCAGGGGAGTCTTTTCAAAGGGACGACTCGATACATCGCACCGGAGCGCGTATCGGATCAGTTCGGACCCGTAGGACCAGCAAGTGATCTATATTCACTTGGCTTTTCCATGTACGAGTTGATGTGTGGCGATGCTTTCGATTCGCTATTCCCAGGACTCAACGCTTTCGGTCGCGACCAACAGATGGCCTGGATGATGTGGCACGCCGCGCATGACCGCAAGATTCCTCCAATTGGTCGCGTCCTGCAGGGGGTTCCCGAGGATTTGCAACGGGTTATCGAACGCCTCGCGACCAAAGACCGGGCGATTCGCTACTCTGCGGCCGATGAAGCCATTAGAGAACTTAAGACCGGCATGGGGCTTGGCCCTGGCGGGCCAACCGATGCAGAAAGAGCCGAAGCAGAAATCGCAGATGCCCAGGCAGCTAAAAAGAAACGACAAAAAGTTCTCTACATTGCCGCCTCTGCGAGCATCCTGCTTTGCATAGTGCTTATTTTTCTCCCCAAATCAAAAAAACCAAAGCCACCACCCCAATTGCGGCCAATGTCGGGTGTCATCAAACATATATACCCGGACAAACTAAAGGTCGTTATCGCGCCGCTGGAAGGCAGGGATCGGCCTACCGTTGAATTTGGAGAAACAGATCAGCTCTATCTCAATGATGAAAAAGCCAAACTCACTGACCTGAAGGAAGGAGACTTCCTTACGACAGAGATCCAACGGGATGATTCGGGAAAACAGTTTGAAATCG
>JABABY010000111.1 GCA_014237955.1 Planctomycetota bacterium | reverse complement strand
AGAGAATTTGAAGAGCAACACGAGGCATATGATGCACAGAGCAACGGATTTTGATTCTCGGCAGACCCGCACTTCTTTTGGTTTCACGCTCGTTGAGCTGCTGGTGGTGATTGCCATCATCGGTATTCTCGTTGCCCTCCTCCTGCCGGCGCTCAGTTCCGTAAGGGAGTCGGCCCGAAGTGCGGCCTGCAAGAACAATCTCAAGCAAATCGGCCTATCGGTACATAGCTATCAGACAGCGTTTAGGGTATTTCCCCCCAGCTTTGAGATTGCCCCGGACACGGAGCTTGAGACTAATAATGGTTCCTGGTCGATTCAGGGCCGCCTGCTTCCATTTCTAGAACACGGTTTTGCCTATGACATGGTTGACTTAGACGTGCCATGGGACGAGCAGCGGGACACGGGTGTTCCCACGATGCGGATCAATACTTACCTCTGTGCAAGTGAAGAAAATGATATCGTCCGTGTTGATAATAGCGGCTTGCCCAAGGTCTACCCACAGAATTACGGTTTTAACTTTGGGAGTTGGCTCGTCTACGATCCGGTGACCAACACCGGCGGTGACGGTTCTTTTCATCCGAACAGTCGTCTTAGTCCCCGAAATTTTACGGATGGTCTCTCCCGGACACTCTGCGCATCAGAAGTCAAAGCCTTTACGTCCTATATCCGAAATGTAGGGGGAGACCCGGGGGAGCGGCCTACTTTGCCTACGGATCTTGAGACGCTCGGCGGAGATGAAAAGCTTGGTTCGGTATTAAATAAAAATACGGGGCACACCGAATGGTGTGATGGTCGTGTGCATCATAGCGGCATAACGACTGTGTTTACGCCGAACACGTTCTGCCCCTATCAGAATGGAACCTATGACATTGATTTCAACTCGATGCAGGAGGGCAAGAGTACCTCGGATCCTACCAAGGCTGCTGTGACGGCCCGGAGTTATCACTCGGGCTATGTCAACACGTTGATGATGGACGGTTCGGTAAGCATCGCTGAGGACAATATTGACCCCATCCTCTGGCAACACCTGGGTACCCGTAACGGTCGCGAATAAGCCATTCTGAATTCGAGCGGCAGGCGATGGAGTGCTGGTGGCCTCCCACCGGTCTTAAGTGTGTCGGGTTGTCGATTCGCCCTGCGGGAATCGTTCTGCCGGTTGCTTTACAACAGGATTTCAGGAATCACGCGACCACCGACATCCGTAAGCCGGAAATCCCGACTGCTGTATTGGTAGGTCAGTTTGGTATGGTCAATACCGAGTAGATGCAAAATGTTTGCGTGCAGATCATTCACACTTAATTTGTTTTCAATTGCTCGATACCCATATTCGTCGGTCGCACCATAGACCGTGCCTCCCCGAATGCCTCCGCCAGCAAGCCACATGCTGAATCCTTGCGGGTTGTGATCGCGACCATTCTTTCCCTGAGCAAAGGGTGTTCGGCCAAACTCGCTGGTAAAGACCAGCAGCGTACTATCGAGCAGTCCGCGACATTTAAGGTCTTTGATCAATCCGGCAATTGGCTGATCGACCGCCAGAGCGTTTTTTGGGTGCGATTCTTTAAGGTTATTGTGTTGGTCCCAGCGATCCACTCCCGGTTGTTTGGCGATTGTCAACTCAACAAACCGAACACCCCGTTCGACCATCCTTCGTGCGAGCAGACACTGGGTACCATACGATTTTACAGAATCATGATTGGAATCGAGTCCATAGAGTTGCTTTGTCGCCTTGCTTTCCTGCGAAAGATCCATGACTTCCGGCACCGCCATCTGCATACGGAACGCCAGTTCGTAATTGCTGATAGCTGCTTCAATTTCACGATCGGTTCCCTCGGTGCCAACATACTCCTGATCAAACTCTTTCAGGTAGTCAATTTTTGTAGCCTGTAGGCTGGCCGATGGCTCGTGTCTCTGCAGATTTCGTAAGGTCGGTTGTTTGTTCAGGAAGATGGAGCCCTGATGCTGGGCAGGTAAGAATCCATTGCCAAACGTGGTCATTCCGCCGGGCGGTGTTTGCCCCCCATGAATAACGACAAAGCTCGGTAAATTTTTATTCAAACTCCCCAGCCCATAGGAAACCCATGCCCCCATGCTCGGAAGCCCGCGAACGGCAAAACCACTGTGTAAGGCATAATTAGCGTTAGGATGATCGGGCAAAAAAGCAGTCATTGATCGGATAATACATAATTCATCCGCACAACTTCCCAAATGGGGAAAGAGACTGCTGATTTGCTGTCCACTTTGGCCATGCCGCTTGAATTTCCATGGGCTTGGAAGCAAGCCGCCCTGGTTGTTGAAAACCGTTGGATCGGTTTTAAATGGTGGCTCTTTGCCGCTATCTTTTTCAAGCTGTGGTTTTGGATCAAAGGAATCGACTTGGGAAATTCCGCCATCCATATAGAGGAAAATAACGCTTTGTGCCTTCGGTTCAAAATGTGATGGTCTGGGGCCGGCTAAGGCGGGAGTGCTGCCAGAGGCTACCTGGCCGGTTAGCAGCATATCGGAGAGCGCAATCGCCCCAAAACCCATTGAGGTTTTCTGGAGTAGTTCGCGTCTTGTCAATCCAGTGTTCATAGTACAGCCAAAGAGTTTGTATAAAAGTGAAAAAAGCTATTGGAGAAAAATAAACTCTTTGCGGTTGAGCATCATATGGCAGAAATCTTTCCAGATCTGCTCGTTCTCGGCGGCCTCTTTTCCATCCAATTGGTGTTCTTGAGCTAAGGCCAAAAGCATCCGTTTGGAGCGGTCTATCTCACGATTGGTCGCCGGTCGCGAAAAGGCAACGTGGTGTATAGAGTGAATGCGGTCTTCCATTGAACGCTGTTTTTCCTGCAGAATTCTGTTCGCCCACAATCCGGCCTGCTCGACAACAAAGGGATCGTTCAGTAGGGCAAGAGATTGTGCAGGTACATTGGTGACTCCACGCTGACCCGCCGCAACAGCCGCTTGAGGAAGGTCAAAAACCAACAGCAGCGGAGGTAAATAATTACGCCGCATTTCCTGATAGACCGTCCGTCGGCCATCGCCATCGAGGGGCCCACTTTTATCCGGCCTTGCCCGGCTTGGTTGCGTTTGATTCAAATTCACCGGAACGGATGGACCATACATTTGATCATTTAATGAGCCGCTGGTGGCAAGAATTGCATCTCGGATTGCTTCGGCCGGGATACGTCGCACATTCATGTGCTGGAGGAAAATATTATCCGGGTCGATTTCCGCTGCTGCCGCGGAGCCTTTGGTCGACATCTGATAGGTATTCGAAAGAACCAGTTTACGAATCATCGACTTGCGCGACCAACCGTTTTTCATGAAATCAATGGCTAAATAATCGAGCAATTCTGGGTGGCTGGGCGCGGCACCCTTTTCGCCAAAATTATCGACAGTCTCAACGATTCCACGCCCAAAGAGTCGATACCAAATGCGGTTTACCTCGACTCGGGATACCAGGGGATTGTCTTGGTCAACCAGCGCGGCAGCCCATTCCTTGCGGCCACTGCCCGACCCTGTGAACGCTTCCCCATCGATCGCCTCGAGAAAGTGTCGTGGGGTGGCTGTTCGACTCATTGCATTGGGATTTCCTCGGATATAAATCGGTTCATCCTCGCCCTGGCCGTCCGTCATGCTCCGGACATAGAAGGGTGTGGGAACCCCGCGAGCTGTCTCTCGATACGCCTGGACCAAAGAACCGAGAGAACGTTCTGACCGAATGGCTGTTGCGAGGGGGCCCTCTGCAGTGCAGAGAGATTCAAGGATATCCTGTTCGTCCGATTGTAGTATTTCAGATTCCCAACGCGTGAGCAGTTGAAGTAATTGATCGCTGAAAAATGCTCCGGCCGTTGCGAGATCGGCAGGCGGTTCGTCGCGAATCTGCCAAGTTGCAGCGTAGGTGGTGGTCTCCTCAACTTCCGGTGCCTGTGAGAGCAGAACTTGATTGCAAGCCAGATAGCTATCATCCTGGTGGATTGCCATGTGTTGCTGTTTTGCAATAAACCTCATCTCTTGGCCATTGTGAAGAAGTTCCAAATAGCCTCGCTTGCCTTTCCAGAGCCGGGTATCAAATTCAACCCAGTGCCACTGATCATTGTTGATAGCAATATCTAGCTCGGTGGTTGTCGGTCCGAGACCTACCATTTCATAATGCTGTACATAGAGCCGCACGTGTCCCTGCCGCCCTTTTACGCGAAGGCTGAGTTTTTCAGGAAGAACAAAAGTCGGGGATTTTAACGAGCCGGAAAATCGTGATGAGAATTCACCCGAAGCGATACTTCCCCCGATAAATGCATTGATGATTGTTTCCCCGTCGGGAGCCAGAACAAAAGTGCCCGCCTTGAGTGGGGTGTTTGCAAAGGCCATCCCGGAAGGAAACCAATGTTTAAAAGTTAGCGATTCTGACACTTCGTCTTGCACTTGCTCCGCAGGCGCACTCGCCAAGTGGTTCCAGAGTTGCTGCCGCTGTGAATCATCCGCCGCAGATAAAATGGTCACCATAGGATAGAGCGGATGACTCGTTGCAATTTTTTCCTTAGAGTACAGAAGTGCATGCCACTCTTTAGACAGTTTGGTGTGATCCATCAAATCCAAGGCATCGATTTGTTGCCGAAGACTTTTGAATAGTTCGTTTTTAATCAGTTCTTTTTGCTGCTTGAGTTGGGCTTCAGATTGTTGCAGTATGGCTGGGGAGACTGCGTTAGCATAATCAAGCCGTGAACTGGCAAGCACGCCATAGAGTGAATAATAGTCACTGGTGGTAAGTTCATCGAATTTATGATTGTGACAACGACAACAGGAGAGTGTGAGTGCTGTAAATGCTTTACTGGTCGTGTCGATAATGGTGTCAAAAACCCGAGCCTCATCGGCGTGAATATCAGCAGGTCCATGATGCCCATCGGTAAGGTAAATAAAGCCAGGCCCCATGACCGATTCATTCGATTGGTCCGAAGGATTCATCCGCGGAGTTTCCAGAAGGTCTCCTGCAAGTGCTTCCATAATAAACTTGTCATAGGGGACATCTTCGTTGTAGGCACGGATCAGGTAATCACGGTACCGGTAGATAAAGGGAATTGAATAGTCCTGTGCAAAAGCTTTTGTTTCACCGTATCGAACAAGATCCATCCAATAACGTGCCCAATGCTCACCAAAGCGTGGCGAATCGAGCAAGCGATCGACGACCCGCTCACGGGCCTCTGTTGAGGAGTCATTGACAAAATCGTCGACTTCTTCGGGTGTTGGTGGAAGGCCCGTCAGATCAAAACTGACGCGCCGGATCCAGTGATAGGGATTGGCTGGTGGCACCGGAGACAAGCCCCGATCCTCCAGAGCGCGGAGGATAAAACGGTCTACATTCCCGCGAGGCCAATTCGGATTCTTGACTTCAGGAGGCGATTGTTGTTGGATTGGATTCCAGCACCAGTATCTCGGTTTCTCTTCACTATTTGCAATCGATTGTTGATCGGCATTCTTGTTGGTGTCAATGTCGGCCGGCCAGGGCGCACCAATGCGGATCCACTTTGTCAGCGTGGCGATTTCCTGTTCCGGAAGTTTTGAATCGGGTGGCATTTCATACGTATTGCCATAATGGATCGATTCGATCAGAAGGCTCTGCTCGGGCTTTCCGGGGACAATCGTCGGTCCCGACTGGCCGCCCGCGATCATTTCCTTGCGGGAGTCGAGTCGCAAACCAGCCTCGCGTTCTGCTTCGTCTTCGCCGTGGCATTTCTGACAGCGGTTTACCAGAATCGGGCGGACTTTTTTCTCAAAAAATTCAAGATCTTTCGGGGGAAATTCATCTACCGAAAGATTAGGAGTCTGTTCCTCAGGATCAGCAAAGGTCTCCATGCAAAAACTGAGAGACACGCAAAGTGCTACTGCAAGGCTGGGCAGGAATGCGTGCCACTTCGTCATGGATGCGGCTCTACGAAATGTGAGGTGTGAAATGTGGAGGCGGGGTCTCTCACCGCCGGTTGGCAACGATCTGCAAGTGGATCGGAGCACCGCCCTCGGATGACACCAATTTAAGCTGGATTGCTACGAATGTCCATCAATGGTGTCTCAAGCCGTTCATTTATCGAGAATCTGCAATCCAGTTTCCCCAGCAGTCTTTTGAGATGCCGCAGAATCCGTGTTGGTTATGAGGAATTCTGGGACGCCGGGGCAAAATGCCGCGCAGAGTGCAGCTACAGTCATGAAAAAATAGCGGTAAATCGGCAAAAAATAAATTGGCACGGCAGTTGCTTCCTTTCTGTTATCCCATGCCGCGCGGTTCAATTCCGCCCGGAATCGTGGACGGGACAAGAAGTAACGAGTAACTCCAGTTGGATTATTTGGTCAACAAAACACTGAATCTGAGAGGCGCTGAAAATGGCACACGCAACTGCAGACACAAGAGTAACACACAATCGAATCAACGAAATTACGGAAGAGATTAAAATACACGCCGAACCATTTCAGCGTTTGCTGGGCGAAGTTGGTCGAGTGATTGTTGGGCAGGGGGCATCTCCTGATTGAGGGTGTTCCCGGCCTGGCAAAGACAACGGCTGTTGCATGTTTGGCTAAAGGCATCAATACCGGTTTTCAGCGATTGCAGTTTACTCCTGATCTGCTCCCCGCAGACTTGCTCGGTACTTTGATTTATCGGCCACAAGATCAGGATTTTGTGGTTCAGAAGGGGCCCATTTTTTCAAATCTGATACTGGCTGACGAAATCAATCGTGCCCCAGCCAAGGTGCAGAGCGCCTTACTTGAGGCGATGCAGGAACGACAGG
>JABABY010000110.1 GCA_014237955.1 Planctomycetota bacterium | reverse complement strand
GGCTGGAATTCCAAAAAGATTCCATCTCACAGCCAAGCAAGAAACCTACCTCGATCAAATCCTTATAAACTGGCAGAACCATACAGACGAAACCGAAACCTTTCGATGTAATTTTACGCGGTGGAATTACAACCCTGCCTTTGAACTGCCCCAGTTCAAGGATGTGCCACTCATTGTTAATAATGGTGATTTGAAATATGCCAATCCAGATAAGGGTACTTTTCGTATCACGCGGGTGATGAATCTCGATACAAAAACCGGCCAATATGAGGCTGCAAAAGATACATATGGCGAACATTGGGTTTGCGATGGCGAATCGATCTGGCAGCGAGACCACAAAACAAAACGCGTTATTGAACGCAAGATCCCTGACGAACTTCAAGGCGAGGCCATCAGTAACACACCTTTGCCGTTCCTCTTTGGTTCCAAAGCCGCAGATTTGAGACAGCGTTATTTTCTCTGCATTGTCACACCTCAAGAGTATGCCGAAACTGAAATCTGGGTCGACGCTATTCCGCGGACCCAGTCAGATGCCGGCAATTTTCGCGAGGCGATCCTCAGACTTCATCGTACCGATTTCCGCCCCGTGGCTTTGCGGATTTACGATCCGGGCGATACCTATTCTACATATGAATTTTCAAATATCGTCATTAACGATCCCTTTGAAAGCCTCAAGCAGTTGTTTGCCCCACCAAACGTTCCTTTTGGCTGGCGCAAAGTTCTTGAAATGCCGCCGGAAGCAACTGCCCGCAGGCCGGAATCTCCGAGCGGAAATGCTGATCCGCAGTCGCGTTAGAAAGAATCTCATTGGGCCTCTTTGCTCACATCGCAGATTCTCCCCGATCGCATTCTGTCTGAAAGAACAGACTTCTGAAAAGATCGCGGTCTTCAAACCAAGCGTGACTCCTTAGGGATACAACAACCGGTCGACGACTGCCCGATCACCGAGTACCTCCCAAGTGGTTGCCAGCAATGCTGACAAAACAACAACGGACGGACCTTACCCTTTCACACCGGGAATGTTTGGAAAACAACCAATGTGGACCTTGCAAATCTCTAGAAGATAGGGGGGATGGCTATTAAAAAAAATATTTGCGGAATGTACTTTTTATTACGATTGGTCAAAGGTTTCGGCCGATAGTTAATTTCGTCTCGTGAATAGTTCACGCGTCTTATGAGTTAACAAGACAACGTTTTGCCGCGCATCGAAAGAATTTATTTTCACACATTCTGGCAGGTACGCATCACGAACCGGCTAAATTGGATAGAGGCAAAGAACCATGAAAACCATTCGATCCATTCAGTGGGTAACGACCATCACCGCTGTGGCGGCCATGATATCCGCCCAGCCTTTACATGCAGCCGTAAACCAACCGGGACAAAAGGCGGCCATTTCGGATATCAGCCTATTGTCCGGAGGATTACTGGAAGGCAAGCTTATTGATCCTCGTGGTCGACCCATTAAAGAGTCTTCGGTCACGATTTTTCATGATGGATTAAAAATTGCGAGCACGACTACCACTCCAGATGGTGTTTTCAAGGTTGCGGGACTGCATGGTGGTATCCACCAGATTGCTGCAGAAACGGGAACCACCACCTGTCGCTTTTGGGAACCGGGAACTTCGCCACCAGCAGCGGGACAGGCTACGGTCATCGTCTCCCAGAACACACCGGCTACAGGCCAACCATGTGCTAACGGTTGCGTACCGAATTGTGCTACGCAGTGTCGAACCGTTTGCGAACCAGCGACAGTTGCCACACCGTGCAGTACTCCGTCGATCCAGCAGTGCAATGTTTCACAATGTAACGTTGCCGCACAACCCAATAACTGTAACGTTGCCGTACAGCCCAATACGGGTGTCCGACGCGTGCAGTACCAGCAGCCGTTGGTGGGAACCGTACAAGGCGCGCCTGCCCAACCCTACACTCCGGTAGGTCCGGGTGAAATCCAAACATGGGGACCTCAATTTTCCTGCCGCAACCTGCTTATTGGTGCCGGGATTGCGGCAGCAATCGCCATTCCAATCGCTATTGCAAGCAGCAAAACTGGAAGCTGATATCTGCTCGGCAATAGGCATGGGGTACCGATCGTGGTCCGGGAAAAATAGCCGTCTTAAGCGTTGGTTCTATCCCGCTTGGCACCCTAGTCCACCGATGCGTAGAAGCATCGCACAATCTGCTCGATGTGGAACAGCATGCGATGGGATCGTGTGTAGATGAGATGCCCCCACATGTGCCGTAACCACTGAAAGGCAGATTGTTCGTAATCGACCAGTAAAGTCTGTCCCTCCTCAGGAACCAGCATTCCCTTTCGGATCTGGCGACTCAGGCTCCAGCAGGAAAAACCGGGCGCAAGCAGTTTGGCCAAACGCCGGTCTGCAGTCCACATAGCTCCGTCGATTGGATTTGAAAAGTTTGAGCCGGCGACTCCCAACTGCTGCACGAAGTCGCAGTGCAGTGATGGAAAAAGCGCCCTGAGCGATCCCTCGCGGGCGACTCGATATTCTGACAGTTGAGGGCGCGGGCGGTGATTGACAAAGTGCATCAACCGCTCGTGGCCGGTTGATTCAAAACCGTAGCGAATCGGCATCCCCAGAGTGACCAGGTCCAGCGGATTTTTCTCGAGTAGGCGTGCCGGAGATTGTACGAGCGACTTGATATCGGGCCATCGCTTGTCGATTTTATGAGCATAGCCGTCAACCGCTGCAACAAATTCAGCAACGCCGCCTCGATTTTCAGCGAGAAGATTGGTCAATAGAGCCAGCACATTTCCCCCATGACTATGACCATAAAGAAGAATCCGTTTTCCGGCAGGCAACTTTAGGCCGACTAAAAAATCGAACAACCGCACTGCCGCCACAGCTCTTCCGGCATGATTATTGATTCCGGACCAGATGAAACGATGTACCTGAATCGAGTGATCCGCATGAAGATCCGTTGCAAGGCGGCGTACAGAAGATTTCGAGTAATTACCGACATCCCTCAAGACCACATCGAGGCTGGCCTTCGTTAACCGGTACGCCAACCGCTTCAGTGGTGGCACCATGTTAAAGAGCATCGTATTAAAACCGGCCGGATCGTAGCCAATGAACGTTCCGTGTAGCAGCACAACGGCACCCACATCGCTCGACTTCAGTGACTGACCGGCAGCTTCCATCCGCTGCACATACTCGGGCGAACCGATCCTGGGCTGGGAACCTACAGTCAGCAAGTCATACGGGGCTACTGGAGGCTGGGCTGAATAACACTGATGAGCAAATTGGTTATCAACAGGCATAGCCAACACTATCTCAGCTAACGATCCTAGAGCTAGGTTCGTTATTCTTTAGGCAGCGACTGGGCAACCGGAGAAACTTTATCGAGTTGAAATTCCTTGCGACTCATCGCTATATAATGATGGCCGATGTCAACTTGAGCCCCTTCTGTCACACGATTCCCTGCCTCATCCATTCTGGCATTCATGGTCGCCTTTTTGCCGGTGCGACAGATTGTTTTAATTTCTAAAAGATTATCTGCCCAGGCCAAAAGGTATTTGCTCCCACTGAACGGTTCGCCGCGAAAATCGGTTCTTATCCCATAGCAAAGAACAGGAACGTTGAGCTGATCGCAAACAAGTGTCAATTCCAAAACCTGCTGTGGGGTAAGAAATTGAGCCTCATCAATCAGCACACAGTGAATCACTTCCTTTTGCTGCATTTCACTGACATATTTGAAAAAATCGTATTCTGCATGAAAAGCGACTGCATCGGCACTGACGCCAATCCGCGAAGTAATCTTTCCCTCTCCATCTCGATCATCGAGCGTTGGCGTAAAGAGCAACGCCTTCATGCCCCGCTCCCGATAGTTGTGCGCCGACTGCAGCAGAGTTGTACTCTTACCGGCATTCATTGCAGAGTAATAAAAATAGAGTTGTGCCATGCTCTTGGTTTCCGAGAACTCACATGCCGACGACTGCCATTGGAGAGCGCTGTCAAAACAATATCACCCTATTGAGCGGTCGAGCAGCCAAACACCTCAGACCTCTTTTTCATCAATCCAGGCCATCAGTCGACGCAACTCTTTCCCCACATTCTCGACCGGGTGTTCTCGATCCTTTTCACGGAATTCATTAAATTTTTTGGCACCCGACCTATTCTCATCAATCCACTCTTGAGCAAATTTTCCGCTGCGAATTTCCTCCAGAATGCGTTTCATTTCTGCCTTGGTCTCATCTGTGATAATGCGCGGTCCGCGGGTGTAGTCACCATACTCGGCGGTATTGCTGACACTGTATCGCATGTAGTTGAGGCCGCCCTGATAAAATAAATCGACAATCAGTTTGACTTCATGCATGCATTCGAAATAGGCCATTTCTGGCTGATACCCTGCGTCAAGCAATGTCTCAAAACCAGCTTTTATCAACGCACTCAGGCCGCCACAGAGTACCGCCTGCTCACCAAACAGGTCCGTTTCCGTCTCCTCTGCAAAGGTCGTGCGGAGTACACCCGCGCGACCACCACCGATGGCACTGGCATACGCGAGGCCGATCTGCAACGTCGCTTCATCGCTCTCCTCTCCAACAGCCACCAGACACGGCACACCACCACCCGCTTCATATTCACGACGCACCAAATGCCCCGGGCCTTTAGGCGCCACTAAAAGCGTCGCAACTTCGGGAGGGGCTTTGACGTAACCAAAGTGCATATTAAATCCGTGCGAGCACATCAATATATTGCCTGGGGAAAGGTGATCGCAAATATGCTTCGCAAAAATATCGCCCTGAGATTCGTCAGGCAGTAACATGTTGATAATGTCGGCTTGGCGGGTCGCCTCTTCCAGCGAGAGCGGTTCAAAGCCATGACTCTTCGCTAGATCGTAGTTACGGCTTCCTGATCGTGTCGACACGATAACCTGGCAACCACTGTCGCGAAGGTTTTGTGCATGTGCATGTCCCTGAGAGCCATATCCCAAAATGGCAATCGTCTTGCCTTCCAATAACGAAAGATCTGCGTCCGAATCGTAATAGATTGTTGCGGCCATCTAAAATTGTTTCTTTCCAATGAACGGGGAAAAAGAACTGTAAAATTATCCGTAACTCTCCATGCTTGAGCGTGGGCTCTCATGACGAATCCGGGTTGATAGCGACCGGGATAATCCGTCAAACATCACTCGCACCAATCTGCCCGTGTGAGGTACCTCGAACCATTGCAATTCTACCGGTACGAACAAGTTCCGTGATCCCAAATGGGCGAATGAGGTCAATAAAGGCCTCAATCTTGCATTCCTTCCCTGAGATTTCGATTATCAGTGTGTCGGGCGCCACATCGACAATGCGGCCACGAAAGATTTCAGTGAGTTCACGAATCTTACTTCGATGCTCCCCGGCCTTCGAATTGACCTTCACAAGCATCAAGTCACGCTCCAAGTAATCCTGAGAACTAATGTCGTCAACGCGTACTACAGTGACGATTTTCTCCAACTGTTTGCGGACCTGATCCAAGATGCGCTCGTCACCAACAACGACGAAAGTCATCCGTGATAATGTAGAATCCTCAGTCTCACCCACTGCGAGACTATCGATATTATAATCGCGCGAAGCCAACATGCCGGCAACATGGGCAAGCACACCCGGCACATTCTGGACCAATGCTGAAAGAACGTGGCGCATCGCAATTTTGACTGTTGAGGAACACTGAAAATAGAGTCCATGATGATATCTCGCTCGCTTCGCTATGCCAAGCGGGAGCGGGGTAGTTCATGCTCTGTTTCAACAGCCATTCTTGCCCAACTCTTGAAAGTCAATTTGCAGCAAGGCGGTCTGGCGGCGTATCGCTTGTAGGGTGTTTCGCCTTTTGATAGGTTGGCCGTTTCACCCCTTTTTGCACAATAGCTGGCAGGGCCTACATGCCCAAAATGGACACTGAGCAAACGCTTCGAGGGAGCGAACGGGCCTTTAGCCCGCCAGAGACCATACGCATTCGAGGGGCCCGTGTTCACAACCTCAAGAACATCGATCTCGACATTCCTCGCAATGCGTTTGTCGTGATTACAGGTCCGAGTGGCTCGGGCAAAAGTTCGCTTGCAAGAGATACTCTCTGTGCAGAAAGCCAAAGACAATACGTCGAGAGCCTTTCCGTTTATGCGCGACAATTTCTGACTCAAATCCAACGGCCCGACGTTGATTTGATGGAAGGACTGCAACCGACCATAGCCATTGATCAGAGGGCAGCGAATCCAAATCCCCGAAGCACGGTCGCGACCGCCACTGAGATTCACGATTATCTCCGACTCCTGATGGCCCGCCTTGGCGAAGCACACTGCTATGCGTGCGGGGCTGCTATCCAACAACAGACACCGGAAGAAATTCTCGAATCGGTGTATGGATTGCCCGAAGGAACCAAGGCGATGATCATGGCCCCGCTCGTGCGGGGTCGCAAGGGCAAGCATCTGGACGTTGCTCAAAGCATCCGCAAGGCTGGTTTTGTGCGAGTCCGTGTCGATGGCACAATTTATGACATCGAAAACTTCCCCGATCTTGCCCCGCGGAAGGCACACAATATTGAGGCTGTGATCGATCGCGTGGTTATTAGACGGGGCGTTGAGTCGCGGATTGTTGAATCGATCGACTTAGCCCTCCAACATGGCGAACAGACTGTGATTCTCTGCTACCTTTCCGATCTATCAGAGGAAAGCAAGCCGGCCGCAACACCAGGTGGACGACCGAAATCCAATACCAAGCCAGATACAGAAAACGTCCATTGGCAGGACCAGATATTTAGTGCTCAGTATGCGTGCCCGCACTG
>JABABY010000010.1 GCA_014237955.1 Planctomycetota bacterium | reverse complement strand
GATGGGGTTCGCTGATTCGATAGCAGTTATTGTAATTGACTGACGAATGATTGGAGGGCGGCCCCGGAATGTATGGGTTTCGGACGACATATCGCTGGTCTACCGGTACCGCGTAAATTCCGGGTCCTCCTCCCGAGCATGGGAATCGGTCGCCCAGATCGTTCATTGCCATTCCGAAAGTGCCCACAATACCACTGACCGGTTCGATGACGGAACCATCCGGCTTAAAGCGAAAATCAGTATTGCTCATCGTCACCGGTTCTTTCAGGTACGGGCCTGTGATCGTACCACCACCGCCGCCACCACCGGCATAAATCCAGTTATCCCTGCCCCATCGAGGGTTGTTGATGGCCCGCTCTAGCACACGGACATTAAAGCCGGTGAAGAGAGTTTCACGATAATCGCACTCACCATCCCCATCGTTGTCGGCAAGATAGACAATCTCCGGAGCTGCGAAAGCGATCACTCCATTACGGGCTGGCACAACCCCGTAGCAAGGCTCCAGGTCGTCTGCCCAGACGCTCGCCTCATCCATGAGGCCATCCCCATCGGTATCCCTGAGCAACTTCACCACACCACGCTGAAAACCTTTTGCTTTCTCGATGTCCTCATTCGAAGCGGGAATCCGGCGGACTTTCGTATCCAGCTCACCCGTCTTATTCAGTTCTGTAACATCGAGATACCCTTCGTAGTTGTAGCCATGCAACTCTCCAACAAATAAATTTCCCTTTTCATCAAAGGCTGTGCAGACCGGTTCGGTAACTAGGGGCTCTGAAGCGACCAGTTCCAAACGCAAGTCTTCGGGATGTTGAAAATGTTTTGCACTTTGCTCTGGCGTCATTGGCTGGGGCGTATCGCCCGCCTTCTCGACGATCTTGCCCGCTCCCGCTGGGGAAACAAGTAGGCCTACAATAACGATCAAAGCGGGTAAACAAATGGCAGGCTTCATGAACTTGACTTCCTTCGTTGTTGGGGATCGGACAGCGAACAGGGTCCGGTACGACAGGCACACAAAGGTGGGATCACACCACCTCATAATAGACCATCGCGCAGATCATTCCAAGATCCTGCAGCCCGAGGGGCAATCCGCCGCAACCGAGAGAACTAATTAAAAGGCTGCAATAGCCAGATGCTTTTGGATGGAGAATCGTGCCGTATTCAAACTTTCCAATAGGAATCCCAAGAGAAAAATCACCAGATGATTTTCTCGGCATCAAAGACGGGGCCCTCCACGCAGGTCCGCTTGTAATCCCACTGTCCGTTTTTGTCGCATACCCTGGCAACACAACTGAAACAAATACCGATTCCACACGCCATCGGTGTCTCCAGCGAAACCTGACACGGCACACCGGCTGTGGCAGCCTGCCCGGCGACCGCCTCCATCATCCGCTCCGGACCACAGCAAACCAGTCGGGCCTCCTGAGAGTCTGAGGCGAGCAACTTTCCAAGCACTTCGGTGACCAAACCATGGTGTCCACGCGACCCATCCTCAGTGCTGACTTTCACATCAACACCAATCTCCTCAAACTGCTCGACATCAGCCAACAATCCCTCACTTCGGGCACCGTAACAGAGAACCACCCGTTCCACTTGGGGCACCTCTCGCTGTGGGTCTCCGTAACGCCGATTTCCGAGGCACTCCTGGGCCAATGCCCGAAACGGTGTCTGACCAATCCCACCGGCAACCATGATCAGGTGTCTCGTAGGCTGTGGAGAAAAACCATTACCAAGCGGCCCCCATAGATCGACTTGCCCGCCAGCAGACACCTGCGCTAAGCGTGATGTCATCTTTCCCACAACCAGATAAACGATATCTATTGCAACTGCAGCACCGGATGCATCAAGTACCGTGTCGTAGAGCGCCAGTGGACGCCCCAGAAGCGGATCGTCGCCACCGGTCATCTTCAGCATCACAAACTGCCCGGGGAGAATGCGAGCAGCAATCGCTGGGCAGTGCAAACGAACGCGATACGTCGATTCTGCAAGACGAACATTCTCTATAATGGCGGCACGGCAATGCAGGGCATGGTCGGCATAATGCTGGGCATACAGTGGGTTACTCATCGTCGACTCCGCCCACTACCCCGTCCGGGAGTTCGAGGCTCCCTGCGTCTCTCCCGACCTTCCCCACCAATCTCTGTTGCCCGCTGCAGGGAGGCAACCTCCAAGCGCGTCAGAGGCCGCGTTTCACCCGATGGAAGTCGTCCGAGTTTCAGAGGTCCTAGCGAAATACGTTTGAGCCGCTGTACCTTATGACCGACGGCAGCGAGCATACGACGAATCTCGCGGTTCTTTCCTTCACGCAGAACCATTTCCAGGATAGTGCTTTGTTTTTGTTTGCGTTTGACACGCACGGCAGCCACCACAGCCTCCGATTCCGCCAATCGCACTCCACGTCGCAATTGATCAAGCACGGTCTTGTCCGGCACTCCGGCAACCTGTACCTGATATGTTTTTTCCACTCCAAATCGCGGATGTGCCAAACGATGTGCCAGTTCCCCATCGTTGGTAAGCAAAATCAGTCCTTCACTTTCCAGATCGAGGCGACCGACGGTAAAGAGGCGAGCATGCTCTTCGGGTACCATATCAACCACGCGGGGCCGACCTGCCGGGTCGCGATGGGTCGAGACAACGCCTTTGGGCTTATTGACTAAATAATAAGCGAGTTTCGGCTTGGCCAGCGTCACCCCATCGACGCGAATTGCCTGAGATGCTGCATCCACTTTTGTACCCAGGACAGTCACTATCTCCCCATCGATCTCAACGCGACCCTCCAAAATAAGCTGCTCGCATTGTCTCCGGCTTGCAACTCCAGCAGACGCAAGCACCTTTTGCAAACGCTGTGGTCCTGCAGACACTTGCTGAGAAGTTTTACGCGCAACGCGCTTGCCGCCACCACGTACCGATGGCGCAGATCGTTTTGGTTTTGTCCGGCTCATCCGATGTTCCCTATTGATACCGCTCTATGGTTTTTGGCTACATGGTGCGTAACCACTATCATAGACAACCACCGAGTCGCTTCCCAGCGGCCCGGACCGTACCAGGATGGAGAGACTAAAATCCAAGGATCTACAAAACCGGTAAACCTGAGGCCAGCACATAAAGATCGACGTTAAAAAATCAAAGCCGTGAGACCCAGCGAGAGTCATGGCATATAAAACGGAAGAAACCAACTGAAGTACCCGGCAAAAAATCCCGTACTAGTCGGCTTGAGGAAAGTGGTCAGACTGGGTCACGAGACTTTCTTTGCCTTGATAGAATCGATAGGCAGCATTCTGTCGATCGAAATCATGGTTGGACAAGCCGATGTTCGGCTTGAAATTCAAAAAGGTGTACTCCTCCATCAGTCGGGGTTTCCCGCCAGATTTCTGGGGCCAAGTGTACGCTGCAAAGCGAACCGGAAGTTGCGTCTGATTGTCAATAAAGATCCTCGCAACATGAAATTTTAAATTTTCCCGACGAACAGGAAAGGTAACTTGGATACACTGACAAAGACGACCATCGATTTTTGCATTGTCGAAAAATCGCACCTGACATTCTCTCCGATCGCTATCGATTTGCATGGCCTCCTCGGCCTCATCAATGAGCCTCTCCAGAATATTCCCTATCCCGATCTCAGTGATGGGGTAGTGTCGGCCTCTCATCGCTCGCCTGCTATCGGGTTTTAATGACAACGTGACATTCTGCAAACTGCTGCTACCCCCATTGCGAGCAACCATCTCGTCATTATTTTCGTTGCGAACGTACAAGACTTCACGACCCTCTACGTTCGGTGGCGATTGAAAACACATATACACGCTAAAGGGCTCTACCATTTGATCCCCATCACGTTGCTCCCGACGAACTTTAAGATGGGCTATCTCGTGGCTTTGTAGCTCCCCTTTGATCCTCTCTCGCATCACCAAATCGCAGGTGTAGTCGAACAGTTCACGATCGATTCTCTCTACGATCTCCCGGGCTAGGTGCAATACCGAGTCTAGCGGATGCGGCGAGTTGCGAACCGCTTCTTCCCCTGATGTCTGCTTCAGTGCCTTGCGATTGAGGGGCACGTTCCCTTCAAGGGGTTTGTTTTGCGCTACAGCCTCACTCATCGTTGCGAATACAAGAGCAGAGAAAAGCAACAGATTGCTACCATTCCTTAGATAATCCGCCTGTTTCCCCATCTGTTTTTCTCCAAAACACCCTACGGGCTTGTCTATTCCTTCTTTAGTAGAATCGCTGCCCCTGAAAAAAAGGCAAGCGAAAATCACAAAAAGTACTCCTGCCTTAATCTCCTCAGCTCGGCCGTTACCTGTTGTGCCGATCGGGCAAAACATACGGACGAAGAAGACCCACTTCGACGGGAGATCCATTATAGGCATTCCACCCGAAGCAGGCACCTTTCCGCCAAAAGATCGCCCTACAAATCAACTGCGGACCGCTGTTGGATCATGGCAATTTCGTCCGGGGCAATCATTGGTAGCATTGCCGATATCTCTACAAAAGTGGTCATAATTTTGGACACAGTGCAAAACCAGCACAATATCGCTACATCGACCAATCGAGGGCAACATCGAGGGCCCGCGCCGAATGGGTCAGAGCACCGACGCTGATCCGGTCAACGCCGGTTGCAGCAATCTCCGACACCGTCGAAAGAGTGACTCCCCCTGAGGCTTCGAGCAATATTTTGGCATCAACCTCATCCCGCATCACAACCGCCTGACGCAACTGATCGCACGACATGTTGTCAAGCAGAACCAGATCTGGAGTGGCGACAAGTACTTCGGAAAGTTGCTCCAAGGAATCAACTTCGATTTGGACGACCATTCCGCTATTGGCAAGAGTATCCTTTGCCTCAATGAACGCGCGCGCCTTTTCAATAGCAGCAACCGGAGTGCAACAAGGATTCGTTTTCCCAACTCCCTCTGCTTCAGCGTTGTCTGTTTCTCGATGAGCGGTGCTGGCCAAGTGGTTATCTTTGATCAAGATCGCATCGAAAAGGCCAGTACGATGATTTTGGCCACCACCACAGCGAACGGCATACTTCTCCAGACGCCGCCAACCGGGGGTTGTCTTGCGGGTATCGTAGATTTTCGAGTGCGAGGCGGTCACTCGATCGACATACTGCCGGGTGAGGGTAGCAATCCCTGAAAGTCTGCCAAGGAGATTGAGAATGATCCGTTCTGTCGTAAGAATATCTCGTGTCGATCCTTCAACGCGGGCCAACGGCTGCCCCGCCACCACCGCATCACCATCCTCGGCCTCTGGCGACCAGGTGATGTTGGCCACCATTTCCTGAAGGGCCAATTGGCATGCCAACAACCCCGCAACCACACCCTGCTCTCTGGCAACAACGGTTGCGCCCCCTCTCGATTCCACAGATATCAACGATACGCTGGTCCAATCCTGGCCCCGATCGAGATCTTCGCGAACCGCCAAGCGTACAATCTGTCGACAATCTTCCTTGACCAAGTCTGTCCAATCAAGTTGCTGAAAGTCTTGTGGCATGCTGACTCCATCATACTCCATGAACACCCCAAACGAACTAGGTCCGAAATGGATCCATGCACCTTCTCGTTTTCAAGAAGAAAGATTCTCGTGTGGCTTAGCTTTGTCCGCAAGATTCGGCAATAATGCCTTTGCGCCAGATTGAAATTCTATCGGAACTCCAACGCATGCCGTTTCAATTGTCCAGTCCTTTTCGTCCGGCAGGGGATCAAACCCAGGCCATCCAAGCTCTAACCGATGGGCTTGTTGCCGGGACGCATGAACAAATCCTCATGGGGGTCACCGGCTCTGGAAAAACCTTCACGATGGCAAATGTCATTGAAAAGATGCAGCGACCGGCACTTGTACTCTCACATAATAAGACACTCGCTGCCCAGTTGTATTCTGAATTTCAAGAATTCTTTCCTCAGAATGCCGTTCATTATTTTGTCAGTTATTATGACTACTACCAACCGGAGGCCTACATCCCGCAACGGGATATCTACATCGAAAAAGATGCCTCGATCAATCAACAGATAGATCGCCTGCGACTCGCCGCTACCAGTGCCCTCGTCTCCCGACGCGATGTGATCGTGGTCGCGAGTGTTTCTTGTATCTATGGGCTTGGATCACCGGAAGATTATCGGGACATGATGGTTCATGTCCGTCAGGGAGACTCCATCGACCGCGACCTTGTTCTTACAAAACTTGTCAACATCCAATACGAACGCAACGATATCGAGTTTGCATCCGGCAAATTTCGTGTTCGAGGCGATTGTGTCGAACTCTGGCCATCGTACGAAGAATTTGCTTACCGTCTCGAATTCTGGGGCGATGATATTGAACAACTCTCTCTTATCAATCCTACCAGTGGCGAAGTCATTTCGACGGTAGAAGAACTCTATATTTATCCTTGCAAGCATTTTGTGCTCCCCGAAGAACGGATCGCTGGTGCTGTGGAGGAGATCAAAAATGAATTGGAAGAGCGACTCGATCAACTTCGTGGGCACGGAAAACTGCTAGAGGCCCAACGCCTTTCAGCCCGCACCAGATTCGACATCGAAATGTTGCAGGAGGTCGGTTACTGCCCGGGGGTTGAAAACTACAGTCGACCCTTAAGCGGGCGGGCCCCCGGATCGACTCCCGATACGTTATTTAGTTTTTTCCCCAAGGACTACCTGCTGTTTGTTGATGAATCCCACGCAACGGTGCCTCAAGTGCGAGCTATGTATGCCGGTGACCATAGCCGTAAAACGACTCTGGTCGAGCACGGTTTTCGCCTCCCCAGTGCTCTTGATAATCGGCCACTAAAGTTTGACGAATGGGAACAGAAAATCAATCAAGTAGTGTACGTTTCGGCTACACCCGGCCCTTACGAACTGAAGCAGACAGAAGGAGAGTTTGTTGAGCAGGTTATCCGGCCGACCGGACTTTTGGATCCGGTTATCGAGGTCAGCCCGGCAAGCGGGCAGGTACCCCATCTGCTCGATCAGATCCGCCAGCGGGCGGATCTGAATGAACGGGTGCTGGTAACGACACTGACCAAACGTCTGGCGGAAGATCTGGCAGCCTATCTGGGCGAACAAGGGGTCAACTGCAAGTGGCTCCACAGCGAACTGGATGCCTTCGAACGGGTCCAGCACTTACGGGAGTTGCGCGAAGGGTTGTTCGATGTGTTGGTTGGGGTGAATCTGCTGCGGGAAGGTCTCGATCTTCCTGAGGTCTCGCTCGTGGCGATCCTGGATGCTGACAAAGAAGGTTTTCTGCGCAGTGAAACCGCGCTGATGCAGACGATCGGCAGAGCGGCCCGAAACACCAACGCCAAAGTCATGCTTTACGCCGACAAAATGACAGCAGCCATGCAAAGCACCATCGAAGAGACTTCACGCCGCAGAACCATGCAGCAACAATTTAACACCGAACACGGAATTACTCCGGAGACAATCCGCAAAAGTGTGCGAGCAGGTATCGAGGCGGTTGCTGAAGCACACACACAAGCCAATGCTGCAGTCGGACGCCATGATGAAACTGAGATTGTCACCGAAGAATATATCAATGAACTCGAAAGTGAAATGCTTGAGGCCGCCGAAGCACTTGACTTCGAAGGGGCGGCTTCTATGAGAGACCGCATCAGTACTTTGCGCGATGCAATTGGTGAACCGTTAGAAAAGGTAGAAGCAACCACTTCGAAAAAGCGTGGAAGACATCGCAAGGGGAAACGAGGGGGGCGTGTCCCAAGGCCCAAAAAACAGCCATGAACCACGGTTAGCTCAGATGTGCCTTACGGATCGCGGACACACTTGCCAAAGCAGCCTTGGGTTGGCTATTGCCGTCGATGAGGCCACCGTGCGGCAGTAAGTGGGGATGAGAATCTGAAAATTGGTTCCACATAATCCCCTGCACCGCTTGTTTGCCCAACATCACCGGGAGATGTTCTTGCACCCAGACATTCTGTCGATCCGAATCCCACTCATCGGACAGTGGAGATACTTGCGATTGAGCCTTTTCATCCGGACCGGCCCCGCCGGGCACTACCAGTGAAACAAGCAACGGTAACCCAAGGCTCGACCAACGATCTAATTGTCGACTTATTTCCAGGGCATCGCGATGGCAGGTACCACCCGGGTGATAGCCCAGTTTGATCTCTAATCCAATACCTGAGAGGCCCAGGTTCGCGCGCGCCAAAGTATCGGCCAGATAGACCGGTAATTCATAGTCTTTCTGTGAGAGAGAATCGCCCCACAACTGATCAAAGGAAAGGATCACGGGGGTTCGCGAATCTAAATCACGAATCGCTTCGACGATTTGAATTGCCATACGCACTGTGTCTTGATGTGACAAACCGAGAAAGTTTCCCGAGTTGATTCTCGATGCCGCCTGCCAGACGTGTACGCGACCACGGTAACGACTTACAACCGACCGCACATACTGTGTCACGAAAGTGGTTAGAGTTTCCGGATCTCCCTCCCAGAGGTACAACCAGTCAGGAATTTCAGTACCGTCGAGTTGGACGAGAGGGCCACTAGAAACTTTCAATGCATGGGTCTTGCACCAGTCTAATTGACTATCGGTCAGGCTCCAGTCGTATTTGCTTTCACTCGTCTCAATATATTGCCAGGCCATGGGCACAACGGCTGCATTGAATGCGCTCAAGTAACTGCGAGCATGGTGATCGTCAAAAGGAACCGTGCCCAGATTCGCACCGAGCATCGTTACCAGACGGCTCCCAGAAGAATGGCGTAAAGCCAACGCCTGCTGCGCATAGGACGCGCTCAGGGAGCGCATAATCGCCAAGCACTCAACGATAACATCAGCAGCCAGATCGGACGCCAACATGACATCAACCTTGGAAGTGACCGCCCGAGATAAAGCTTCGGTAACACCGCTCAGTCGCGTCTGGACGGGTTCTGGGATGGTCATCCCCACCAACTCCCAATTAGCGACCTGATTTCGAATGCGGTTGAGTGTTCCACGAGCCAACTCGACCTCAAGCAAATAGGCTTGATCTCGCTCCATCAGACTGGCCGTTGAGAGCATCATTTCCCCAAACTCTTCCACTCGCCAGGGAATATGAAGGCAACCGGAATCGCCAACCGGACGATCAACAATCAGGACTTCTTCGGTGGCCACGATACGGCTCGCCCAGGGCACCTCGTCCATGCCGACCATGTAGGCTCGTGAGACTGCCTCTGGCGGGATGCGGTCAGGCCGAGGAACCAAAAACCGGATTAATCCCATTTTCGCCGCTTTCTCAGGTTAAACAACCGCAATCACCCATCACACCCCAACGAACAAAACACGGCTTGTCTCTCGGGCCCGAGGGCTTTGCCATCGAGTCTACCGAAGTGACGCACGACGTTCAACTCATCGGCCGATCTGGCCCAAACTCCACAGGGTAATTTTCCACTGCTAGTCAGGATGCTCGTCGGCGCGTTATAC
Organism: Planctomycetota bacterium; assembly: GCA_014237955.1. GTDB lineage: Bacteria > Planctomycetota > Planctomycetia > Pirellulales > UBA7805 > UBA7805. Next base: position 12,304 of record JABABY010000010.1, on the reverse strand, counting down.
TCCGCCACAGGCCGTTTGAGGGCACTGCCGACCGATGCAGGTTTCAGACGGGTAAGCATTAGACCCTAATTTATTAAGGACGAGGGCACGCCATGAGCCAATCTGTTGTAATGGAAACTTCACTCGACACATTCCCCGTACGACGTGGAAAGGTCCGTGATATTTACGATCTTGGTGACCAATTGTTGTTGGTCAGCACAGATCGCATTAGCGCATTCGACTGGGTATTGCCAACAGGCATCCCGGACAAAGGTCGGGTTTTAACCCAGTGCAGCGCATTCTGGTTTGATTTTCTGAAAGAATCCAACCATATGCTTACCTGTGACATCGAGGCGATGGATTTGCCCTCGGCAATCAATTTTGATCCGCTTGTCGGTCGCAGCATGCTTGTCCGCAAAACGGAAGTGGTACCGATCGAATGCGTTGTTCGTGGCTACCTGTCTGGTTCCGGATGGAAGGAATACCAACAGAATGGCTCGGTATGCGGCGTTCGATTACCGGAAGGTTTGGTTGAGAGCGATCAACTCGACGAGCCGATTTTCACACCGGCAACCAAAGAGGAATCAGGGCACGACATTAATATCTCGTTTGAACGAATGGCTGAAATAGTCGGTATGGATGTTGCCGAAGAACTACGGAACCGCAGCCTTGAAATTTACAAACGTGGGGCAGCCTATTCCCGCGAGCGGGGCATCATTATCGCTGATACGAAATTTGAATGGGGTCGGATCGACGATGAATTGATACTCATCGATGAAGCACTGACGCCAGACAGTTCTCGCTTCTGGCCTGCGGACCAATACAAACCGGGCCGTGGCCAAGCATCCTTTGACAAGCAATTTGTCCGCGACTGGTTACTCGAATCCGGTTGGGATAAGGAGAGCACCCCCCCTGCTCTTCCAGATGCTGTTGTCAGTGGTACGCGCGAGAAATATATCGAATCCTTTGAGCAGTTAACCGGTCAAACTTTTGTCTGGAAGTAGCTGCTACACTCATTGCAAAAAATATAACTGGTAATGGCTGGCAACTCCTTCGGACAAGCGTTTCGTATAACCACTGCTGGCGAGAGCCATGGTGTTGGCAATGTTGTCATCATCGACGGAGTCCCTCCGGGGATTCCGCTATCGGTCGAGGACCTAATGGTCGACCTCAATCGGCGTAGGCCTGGCCAGAGCAAGATCGTCTCTTCGCGTGACGAGCCGGATGAACCGGAAATAATTTCTGGCGTCTTTGAGGGCCGCACGACTGGCACCAGTATTGCTATTTTCATCCGTAACACAGATTCGCGAAGTCAAGATTACGGCACGATCAAAGATCTCTACCGCCCAGGACATGCTGATTACACCTACGACGCAAAGTACGGTTTTCGCGATCACCGGGGTGGTGGTCGCTCAAGTGCCCGAGAAACCGCTGTCCGTGTGGTGGCTGGAGTCGTCGCTAAAAAAATCCTTGCCAAGGCATTTGGAGGCCGGGTGGTCGGCTATGTCGTTCAGATTGACGACATTCGCGCCAACATTTCCGACCCTGCGGAAGTAACCCCAGAGGCGGTCGAGGAACTCGCTGATGGGGAACCAAACATAGTACGCTGCCCAGATGCCAAGGCTGCAGCAGCGATGAAAGAGCGGATTGAACAAGTGCGGGCAGAGGGAGATTCTCTAGGAGGCGTGGCAGAAATTGTTGCCACCGGCGTCCCGCCGGGGCTGGGCGAGCCGGTATTCGATAAACTCAAAGCCGACCTAGCCAAGGGGTTGTTCAGTCTGCCCGCTGTTCTGGGAGTAGAATACGGAAGCGGCTTTGCTAGTGCCACGATGCGAGGCAGTGAAAATAATGATGCCTTTGTCTCTGGCGATGCGGGCAAAGAGATCCGCACAGCATCTAACCGCCATGGAGGAATGCTAGGCGGGATCTCTTCTGGAATGCCGATTGTCCTCCGTGCAGCGGTCAAACCGACGAGCAGTATCCCACGTGACCAAGACACGGTGGACCGCCATGGCAACGCTGCGACCATCAGCACACCAGGGCGGCACGACCCCTGCTTACTGCCCCGTTTTATACCGATGGCCGAGGCAATGGTAGCCATTGTCCTTGCCGACCATTGGCTACGAAATCGCCAGCAACAGATGCTCTAAACAGCGCAAAACAATTTGGTTCTACGCTGCCCGCTGTTCGGTGACCCATTCTCGCTCTACATCGGGCTGACTGACATCTGTTGCAAGGAAATGTTTTTCCATCGGAAGCACAGAGGGTTGTTCCACAGGCCAGATTTGACAGATCTGCGCGCTTAATGGCACCAAGTTCTCCAGTTGCTGTGTGTGCTCACCCTTCGGAAACGAGCCTCTGGCGAAGAATGTAACTCGCATTCCATCTTCTCGAGGAACACTATAGCGAACATCCCAATCTGCCTGTTGAGTGGAATCTGTACCCTGTTTCTGCCACTGCGCAACAGTAGTCGCTGGCTGTCCACTCTGGTCCTCAACAATCAACTCGACACGGGTTCCTCCGACAGCCTCTGCACTAGACTCCACAAGACTCCAGAGTGCCTGAGAGTCGGGCTGAGAGTCAGATGGGTTCGTTGCCTCGAAACGCAAGAATGACATTCTCGCCCGGAGCCCTTTAACGGCACTCTGCATAACTTGATGTACGATTTGCAGACTGCGGATGATGAGATTCAATTCATATAATCCAAAAACACGACCAACAATCATCGCGAACAAAACAACACTACCGAAACTGAGTGCAAGCCATTCACTGCCCATCTTGCCGGCAACAATCACGCCAACCGCCATCGTCATGCAAAATCCGATGATAACCAGCAAAGCCTGTAGTTTCGAAAGGCCCCGCTGTTGCAGCCGATGGTGGATGTGTCCGTAATCGGCATCCCCGATACTCTGCCCCATCAGCTTGCGACGAAGAATTGCCAACACCGTGTCCAAAATGGGAATACTCAGCAGCACTATGGGAAAAATTAATACAAAGCCCGTGGCGGTTTTTAAAACCCCTCCAGTCGAAAGAGCTCCCACCACAAAACCGATGGTCAAACTACCGGAATCGCCGAGAAAGATTTTTGCGGGAGGCCAATTGTGCAGCAGAAAACCGGAAAGGCAGGCAACAAATACAAAACCGATCGCGGCCAGCCCAAGATGATTGTGAGACAGGGCGAGCGTTGCAAGGGTCGCAACTGCAATTAAACCGACCGAGGATGCAAGTCCATCCATCCCATCGATAAGATTCAAAATATTGGCACAGGACACGATCCATAGAATGGTGAAGGGTATTGCCATCGGCCCCAGATCGAGTCGAATTCCCAGGCATTGCAGCGATTCAATCGACGGTCCAAGTGCCACAAAAGGTATGGTGGCAACAATCTGCAAAAGAAATTTATAACGAGCCCGCAAGGGAGACCAGTCATCCCAAAGCCCCAATCCACAATAGAGCGATCCACTCGCAAGCAGCGCAAGACCGAACGCGAAATTCGCCGGCCCTCTCATCCAGAGGTTTGTACCGAGAAAAATCGCCAGGACACCGAACACGAACGCGAGAAAAACGGCCGCTCCTCCCAACAGTGGCATCGCCCCGGCATGAACTTTTCGGTTGCCGTCAGGTCTATCGACAAAGCCCAAATGAGGGGCAATCCATCGCGCAGCCCACGTGAAGGCATAGGCCAAAACAAATGTGCTAGCAGCTATCACTAAAATGGTGGTGGGATGGGATAAGGCCATTGGAATGAATTTTTTCGTTAAAAAGTGGTCCATCGCAAGGAAACAAAATCGGCGGAAAGGTAGTGAGACGGTCACCGAAAGTCAACGCCAACGCAACATGCCTGCAATATATTCTGCGACTTAATTTTGATATTGACCGTTTCGCCTATCGACTGTTAGAAATCGGCTCTTCGGAGGGGATTTTTACTCCTGGCAGTATTTACATCTCCCTACCATACAATCATTTAGGCCTCCAATAAGTGCTCGTTAGGAATATTTTCCTGCGGTCACCCAGGAGGACGGAGTGCAGACTAACAACGTGGTCGGCAATTAAGGACACCCACAATAAAAAATGCGAACGGCATGAAATCCGTTTCTGTACGAAGAAGGAACTTCAAACATGGAAAACAAAATTGCACTCGTTACAGGAATCACCGGCCAAGATGGTTCCTATCTTGCGGAACTACTACTTGAAAAAGGCTACGAAGTGCACGGCATGGTCCGCCGGGCAAGCACATTCAACACAGGCCGACTGGAACATCTCTATCAGGACCAACATGAATCCCGCGGCAATCTAAAATTACACTACGGGGATCTGTCTGACGGCACCTGCCTGTCGAACCTCGTTTTCTCGATCGAACCGGACGAGATTTACAATCTCGGCGCACAAAGCCATGTGCGTGTCTCATTCGATCAGCCACTTTACACCGTCGACGTCGGTGCACTTGGAACGCTGCGACTTCTGGAAGCCATCCGCCAGATACGCAAGCACAAAGATGTTCGTTTGTATCAGGCATCTTCGAGTGAAATGTATGGTAAAGTTCATGAGGTTCCTCAAAGTGAAACAACACCGTTTCATCCTCGCAGTCCCTATGCGTGTGCCAAAGTCTACAGCTTTTATCAGACACAGAATTATCGAGAGGCTTACAACATCTTCGCCTGCAACGGCATCCTCTTTAATCACGAATCTCCGCGTCGTGGAGAAACATTTGTAACGCGAAAAATTACACGGGCTGCCACACGAATCCGAGAAGGGCTGCAAGACAAGCTCTATCTGGGAAATCTCGATGCCAAACGTGATTGGGGCTATGCCAAAGATTACGTCGAAGCAATGTGGCTGATGCTGCAGCAAAATGAACCCGACGACTATGTGATTGCCACCGGTGAAACACATAGTGTTCGCGATTTTCTAGAACTTGTCTTCAAAGAAGTGGGGCTTCCCTACCAAGAATATGTAGAGACCGATCCACGTTATCTGCGACCAAGCGAAGTCGATTTACTCCTGGGAGATGCGACCAAGACAAAAGAGAAATTGGGGTGGGTTCCCCAGACAACATTCGAGGAACTCACACGGATCATGGTCCACGCTGATTGGGAACTGGCTCGTTCAGAACACGCCGTATCTCTACGCAAAGCGGGCTAACTGCTTTCTTAGAGGAGAACTCTTGTCTTGTGATTTTTGCCTCCAGCAAGCGAGCGTTCTTCACGATGATCTCCATCAACTCGTGGGATCGTGACCACAACAATGAAACGCGACGTTGTCGATTATTTTTTGAAAAAGTAAATGCAACCAATCATTATTGAACCTGGCAGTTCCGCTCGTCGCTATTGGCGAGACCTTTGGCAATATCGCGAATTGTTTCAGGTTCTTGCCTGGCGTGATATTTCGGTCCGTTACAAACAGACCGTGATCGGCATTGCCTGGGCAGTGATACGCCCGGTCCTGACGATGGTCGTCTTTACCGTTATCTTTGGGAAAATTGCAAAATTACCCACGGTAGGTGATGCACCCTATGCTCTGATGGTTTTTGCAGGAATGCTTCCTTGGACATTTTTTTCCACTGCGTTATCCGAATCTTCAAGTAGCCTAGTCAACAATGCGAATTTGATCAGTAAAGTTTTCTTTCCCCGTCTTATCGTACCGACCGCCACGATCATGGTGGCCTTTGTCGACTTCCTGATCAGCTTTTTCATTCTTGTCGCAATGATGATCTGGTACCAATTTATACCGGGATGGCAGATTGTCCTTTTGCCATTGTTTGTCGGCATCGCCTTCCTCGCAAGCCTTGGCCCCGGTCTATGGATTACCACTTTAAACGTGCGTTACCGAGACTTTCGCTATGTGATTCCATTCATTGTTCAATTTGGCCTCTATATTTCGCCAGTCGGATTCAGCAGCAGTGTGATCCCTGAGAAGTGGCGACTCCTTTACTCCATGAATCCAATTGTTGGGGTGATTGATGGATTCCGCTGGTGTATTCTCGGTGGAGAAAGTTCTATCTATTGGCCTGGATTTCTTACCAGTCTTGGGATCACTGCCTTTTTTCTCTGGTTTGGTATTCGCCAGTTCCGCCGGATGGAGAGCCGTTTTGCAGATTTCATCTAACGCACGGCAGATATTGAACTCAGGAAACAATGGCTCGGGATCCAGTAACGTCTTAGAATCCAGCAACTCGATTTAAAGCACGCATGCCACCCATCATTTCGATTGAGAATCTTGGCAAGTCCTACCTCATTGGACATCAATCCAAGCCTGCAGAAAGCTACACTGCATTGCGCGATGTCATTGGCGAAAAGGCAAAAAGTTTTGGCCGCAAGGCCCTGAATCTGGCGCGCGGTCGTCAGATTGTTTCGGGAGACCACACTGAAGAGTTTTGGGCGCTTCGAGATGTTTCTTTCGACATCGACCCTGGAGATGTCATTGGAATTATTGGTAGCAACGGTGCCGGCAAAAGTACCCTGCTCAAGATTCTCAGTCGGATCACCGAGCCCACCCGTGGGCGCATCTGCCTGAACGGACGGGTGGCTAGTCTTCTGGAAGTTGGCACCGGCTTTCATCCTGAACTTTCAGGTCGTGAAAATATTTTCCTCAACGGCGCCGTTCTGGGAATGAACCGCCGCGAAATCCTGAAAAAGTTTGACGAGATTGTTGCATTTGCCGAAGTCGAAAAATTTCTGGACACGCCAGTCAAACGATACAGCAGTGGAATGTATGTACGACTCGCCTTTGCGGTCGCAGCTCATCTTGAACCTGAAATCCTTGTCGTTGACGAGGTGTTGGCTGTAGGTGACATTAACTTTCAGAAAAAATGTCTTGGGAAAATGTCAGATGTATCCAAAGGCGGGCGTACCGTATTGTTCGTCAGTCACAATATGGCCGCAGTGCGATCACTCTGTCCTCGTGGTGTTGTGCTAGAAAAAGGACATGTGGCTTTTGAAGGGCCCGTTATCGAAGCGATCGAGCATTACTCCAACCACTCTGTTGCTGAGGTTTGCTCCAAATGGACTCGCAATGACAGTCCCACCCAGTCCCCGATTCGTATTCATCAAATTGAATCGAGGCTTTCCGGAAAACAGCCCTGCATAAAGCTGCACTGTGATATAGCCATTGAGTGCTCACAGTCCTGTAGTCGCTATTTCATGGCGGCAGATATCTTTCACCAGTCTCATTCACCGATTGCGCAAGCACTCCCCGAAACCGAGTGCTTTATTGAAGGCACGCCGGGAATCCATGATGTACATCTAGAGATTGATCTGCCACCGCTGATTCCTGGCGTTTACTCCGTCGACTTTTGGGCAGGACCGCACTACAAGACCGGATATGACTATGTAAAGAAAACGATCTCCTTCGAAATTACTGAAAGTCCGATCGTAGGCCGAAGTCACCCCCATAAACCAGAACACGGATGCATCGTTTCACCCTGCCGCTATCACTACAAATCTTTTCCCGTAGAAGCCAAAATCGCCGTATGACTGATTCAATGTATGTTTTTGCTTTTTACCAATTGATTGGGTCGTACCAATGAGTGTCAGGATTTCAGTAATTACTTGTACCTACAACCCGCGACGCGACTATCTACTGCGCGTTCTCGAAGGTTTGCGACAACAGTCACTGGATATGGCACGTTGGGAATTCCTGCTGATTGACAACGCCTCAACACAACCTGTGGCGAGCGAATTCGATCTGGCCTGGCATCCTCGGGCCCGCCTGATTCGCGAAGAGTCCTTGGGGTTGACCCATGCCAGGCTCCGTGGAATTCGTGAGGCAAAGGGCGATTTGTTAATTTTTGTGGACGACGACAATGTCCTGGCAGAAGACTTTCTTGATCAGGTGGAGACGATTGCTCAACAGCGGATCGATATAGGCGCATGGAGTGGACAGTGTTTTCCAGAATTTGAAGCGGACCCGCCCACATGGACCCGTCGCTACTGGGGTATGCTTGTCGCGCGCGAATTCGATCGTAACGTTTGGTCCAACCTGCCCCACCTAACAGAGACGATGCCGTGTGGTGCGGGTCTTTGCGTCCGCCGGTGCGTTGCGGAACACTATCTGGCCTTACATGAAAGCGGAAAACGAAACACCTTATTGGATCGCCGCGGTACGTCGCTAATGTCGGCGGGCGATAACGACCTCGCCGCCTGCGCATGTGATATCGGTTTATCTATGGGCCTCTACCATAACCTGAAGTTGGCCCATTTGATTCCACCGGATCGTCTTTCTCAGGATTACCTTGTGCGACTTGCTGAGGGGATCCACTATTCGGGCGTCTTTTTCCGATCTTTGCGGGGCGAAATGCCGCAACCTGTTTCCTTCGGCCGAAGACTGCTCAATCTTCTGCAGATGGTGCGGATGAGTCGCAACGATCGACAGATCTTTCGTGCGGTCTGCCGCGGTGAACGCAAAGCGCGACAGTCACTCGCGAAAAGCGAACTTGATGCTCCCTATAGCGATCGACGAGAAATGACACCCAGTCCCAGACAGAGTGAGATGACTCCCAATGATAACCACCTCATGATAGCAGGCATGAATACTTCCCATTGCGCGGATTGCGAGCCGCATGCACAAGGAGTCATTCGCTGATGGAAAATGCTTTTCCGAATTTTTTTCTCATCGGTCCGCCAAAATGCGCAACGACTGCGGTGTCCCATTACCTTTCGCAACATCCAGATATTTTCATTTCCAAAGTAAAAGAACCCAACTATTTCATCTACAGCAACAACAACCCTTATGGCTGGCCCGAAAGAGGACATACGACCACTACTAAAAGTGGGTATCTGCAATTATTTCGAAACACAGACAACTGCAAAGTCATCGGAGAAGCCTCGCCCTATTACATCTATTGCAATCACTGTGCAGAGGCCATGTATGCGTTCGCTCCAAATGGCAAACTATTGACCATTCTTCGCAATCCCGTCGAGAGAGCCATGTCGATGTATATGTACTGGCACCAGAACGATCCGACATGCAACAACACAAGCCATGAATCATTTCGAAAGGATTTTCTGAATGAGAGATTGGTTTCCGATTACAACGCGGAAGACAAGGATAATAAAAACACAATAGGCTGGCTCAAAGATATGGGATTCTACGGTCGCCAGCTTCAAAAATATTTTTCGGTGTTCCCAGAGAACCAGATCTGTGTCCTTCGATATGAAGACCTCACAAATGATATTGTTGGAACTCTTCGAAGAATATTTCAGTTTCTTGACGTAGACCCCGATGTTCCTATACCCGGTCTGGACCGAAAGAATGTGACGATCGAACCTCAGAACCGCAGACTTTACAATTGGCTCAATCTCAATCAGACCAGTCCTGTGCGCAAAGTCCTGAAAACGATTCTGGGAAATGTCCCGCTCGCTCACCACACGAGGCAAACAATCAACAGGCTCAACAAAAGATCTCGCTCAATCAAAAACAATCTTCCGTTTGATATATATAACGAACTGATCGAGTGTTATCGGTCCGACATCCATGAACTGTCAAGCCTAACACGCATCGACTTTACCGACTGGCTCAGCGAACAAGTCGCTGCTGCGTGAGTTTGAAACATCACGGCACAAGTGCCTTGCTTCATCAACAACGATCGAGCGTGTCTCAAGAGATCATGAAACACCACAACTCGCTATCCAAAGGCAAAGTATGTTACAAACATTGATACCCCAACGAGTTGCCAACTCATTAAAAGCGGCATTGTATCAGCGACGTGGTGAGCCGATTCAGTATGGAGATCTGAAGCTGCGCTACCTCCCTGGAACACGACCCGTTCGACTGAACTATCGGGACGACGACAACTCCAATGTTCGTAATGATGTTCGGCAGATCGAATACTTACTCAGCCATCTTCAAATCGGCGAGTCGTTGATCGATATCGGGGCCCATACAGGAGAATACAGTGTATTGGCTGCAGCATTGGTAGGCGCGTCCGGGAAGGTCACCGCTTTTGAGCCCGATCCCGACGCATGCAAGCTATTGTATCGCAACCTGAAACTGAATCACCAGCAACAACAGGTAGTGGTGGAACCGATTGCGATTTCGGACACCAGCGGCGAACACGATTTTTACACCAAAGGAGGTAACGCCCAGTCTTCCCTGGCACGATCGGGCGTCGATTTCATGAACGGGTCCGACCCCACAGTTTCTACGATTCGGGTTCCGACAGAAACCCTGGACCACTATCTGCAACGCACCAAAACTCCTGTGCCTCAGCTTCTCAAAATTGATGTTGAGGGCGCCGAAGTACACGTACTTCGAGGAGCAAAACAAATCTTAAAGTCCAACTGCAAGATATTGTGTGAACTCCATCCGTTTGCCTGGGAAGAATTTGGCGTCACCTTCGAAGAGATTCTAACAATTGCAGAGGAGCACGAGCGAACCATTTCTTATCTCGATGAACGCCAAAAGCTCAGTGATGGCCCCCAATACGGAACGCTTCTGATTACTCGATGACGTTGATTGCAAAGTATTAAAAGTGATATCCAGAAATACATCATGCTCCGGCGATAGCGTGTCGTCGGCTGAAAATTGCCAAAAACAGCGATCCGGCGCAAGTGCGCGGACAACACCCCATCGGGTTCTCCACATTGTGGAAAACCTTGACCGGGGTGCTGTCGAGAACTGGTTGGTGCGGACCTTTGTGGAATCACGCCAACAATTTCCCTCGCTGGAATGGACATTTTATTGCACTCTCGGAAGGCCCGGAAAACTCGACACGATCGTACGAGAACATGGAGGCCGGATTATCTATGCACCGGTTGGAATTGCACGCACTGTGAAATTTTTAAGGCATTTACGAAACACGCTGCGAATGGGCAACTACGACATCCTGCACTGCCATCACGATTTTATGAGCGGTCTCTACCTGTTGGCTGCATGGGGATTGCCGATCAAAAAACGACTGGTACACATCCACAACACCGATGAAGCCCTTCCCACGCCAAGTGTTTTTAAGAGACGTCTGGCACTCGAGCCACTCCGGCAATGTTGTCTGCACCTTGCGGATGGTATCGTGGGTATTTCGGGACACGTCTTGCAACAATTTATGCGGGGCCGGCAACGGGGCCCCTCCCGCGATCAATTATTGTATTACGGTGTGGATCCAAAACCGTTCCGCAAGTGCAAACCGCAGCGAGATGCATTGCGGGGTGAACTTGGACTGCCGAGTGATGCAACGGTCCTGTTGTTTGTAGGACGCATGACCCCCCTAAAGAATCCGACGTTTGTTGTCGAGATGCTGGCATCGATCCTGCCGCACGTACCGAGCGCGTATGCCGTTTTTGTCGGGAGCGGAGACCTTTCGGATTTGGTGGAGCTAGAGGCTCAATCGCTCGGCGTCAAAGAGCGGATTCGCATGCTCGGCTGGCGCGACGACACCGCCGAGTTGATGGCCAACAGCGATCTGTTTGTCTTTCCCAGACTAGAACATCCTAAAGAGGGACTCGGGCTGGTCGTCGTTGAAGCACAAGCGGCCGGCCTGCCTATGTTGCTCTCTCCCGGCATCCCTGAGGATGCGGTTGTCGTTCCCGAACTCTTCAACACCCTCCCGCTTAGCCTCGGGCCAGGCAAGTGGGCCGAGAAGGCTACTGGTATCCTCAGCCAAGAACGCATCAAACAAACACGAGCACTCGAAAGAGTCGCAGGCTCTCGTTTTTCGATGACACGTAGTGTCCACGATCTGATGCAACTCTACAACTTTTCCGATGTTCCCGATCCAATCCGTTCGGAGATGGTTGCCTGATGGTACAAATATCCCAAATCGTTCCGCGCCTCCCGCGTTTTTTCAGACGTCATCGCGCGATTACGTTCTGGCTCTCGCTGACAGGTGAAAGACCGGTCCAAATGGTTCGTTTTTCTGAAGAACATAGAGCACTCCTCGATTTGCGAGATGGCTTTAACCGCCTCGTCCTGATCGATGGCAGCTACGACAACGAACTTTTACAGATCGCAAAACCTTTCCTGACTTCTGGGGGTCACTATCTCGATATCGGGGCCAACTGCGGCATGACCAGTTTTGGCCTCTGCACCCCCCAGACGCAGGAACACTGCACATTTCACCTTTTTGAAGCTAATCCGGATTTGATTCCAATCCTGCACGAAACTGCCCAACACTACGAATCGTTTGATCTCCGTATTGTACACGGCTGCATTGCAAGCAAGCCCGGCACATCCCGTCTTTGCCGGCGCATTGAACATACTGGAGCCGCCTATGTGGGCGAAGAAGGTGATGTCGCTGTCAACAACCTGTGTCTCGATGACTATATCGCGGAAAACAAGATTGAGCGGATACCGCTTGCCAAAATCGACATTGAAGGTTTTGAACTGCATGCCT
>JABABY010000109.1 GCA_014237955.1 Planctomycetota bacterium | reverse complement strand
CGATAAACTCCCTGTCGCAAACTCCCTGTCGCAAACTCCCTGTCGCACTGGATCTTGCCAGGCCGTCAGGGACCCTTCCTGCTTTTCTCTTTTCAAAACCCCTTCCGAAAAATAGCTTAGCAGATTGGCTCCCGAGAGTCAAAATTAGGCTAATTTCTCAGGCTTTTTGAATCGATACGCAAATTGGGTTAAGGACGAGAAGGAACGATAGCTCTATCAGCCATACCTCCTTGGTTCAATCCAAAGATTTTTTATAATAAACATCTGTGGATGTGATTCTGCAGGCCAGGATTTCCATGCGATCGATTCCTACCCGAATTTCTCTCACCTGTGCATTTTGGCACGTTGTCACCATGCAAAAATCACTTTTTGTATTGCTGTCGATCCTTTTGCTGCCCCTTGGCACATTGGATGTCTCTGCGCGCTCTCCGGAGGATGTGTCCAAGGCAAGCCCAAAACCCTTTTCAAAAAAAGAGTTAGTCAAATACTGCTTGCCACGTACCGTTGATCTAGAGGTTCGTGGTCGGGATGATCAGGGCCAGTGGATTTCTCACGCTGCGGGAACCATCTTGCATGAGGACGGGTATATCCTGACTTGCGAACATGTTACCGCACCGGGAGAGAGCCAACAGGCCATTCTTGCCGATGGCACTGCCTACCCCTACAAAGTGTTGGCGCGTGCCGGTGGTAGTTACGATACAGCAATTCTGAAGATCAATCCAAAAGGTAAGTTGCCAGCGGTCCGTCTCGGGCATAGTGAAAAGGTCGCTCAAGGCGAACCGGCGATCGTCATTGGCAATCCAGCCGGGCGGCGACACACGGTTACCTATGGGATTGTTGACAAACCGACCTGTGGCGGGGGAACGCAGATCCAGGTTTCCCGTGCAGACATCGGGCCGGGTAACTCGGGAGGACCGGTTTTTAATAACCGGGGTGAGCAGATTGCCCATGTCCATGTGAAAATCTGGACAGCCCACAATATATCCCGTCACATTCGAGCCGATCACGTCCGAGATGCATTTTCCAAGGTGTTTTCGAACGAGGGTCGTTACGACCACGCCATTGGCCTCACGGTCGACTGTCGGGGGGATGAAGCTCGCGTGATCAAGGTCGAGCCCGGTTCCCCAGCCGCTACGGCAGACATCAAAAAGGGAGATGTCATCACCCAACTCGGCCCGATGAAAATTGACAACGGCGTGCATTACGCCCTGGCCTTAATGGACCAGATGAACGGCACCGCTTTAAAGCTTACTCTTCGACGTGACGGAGAAATCGTTGACAAGCAGGTTCAGCCGCGCAAGCAACAGCGTTAATTTCCCGGTCGGAGATGTCGGCCAGTTGAGGTCTGCTGCAGTTTCTGGAGTTGTTTGAGAATCGCTTTGGATCCCTGGAGCGCGCCTTCCGGACGAGGGTGTTTCGCATCGAAAACTAGCAATGCATCCTGCGGCTCAATGATGATGCCGCCTTCCTCTATCTCGCCATCTGCTCTTTTTACCTTAGCGAGATTAAGCCCCAGATGATTGGCCAGAAAATGATAGACGGCCAATCGTTTGGCGCGGTTGTAGTTGTGCTCCTGCTCGGGGAAATGTGCATTTTCGACCAGCTCCGCGGAGCCGTAAAGCTCGTAGACGTTCCGGATATATGGCAACTCGATTTTTGGCGTGTGTTGGGTCCAGTCCGCGCCACAGGAGACAAGCAACTGTGGCCGCGGTGCGGCGAGGGCTGCAATTTCGGCGTTGTTTGTGTCGTGCGCGGCGCTTTTATGGATCGGCAGTCCGCTTTCGCATTTGCAGCCTCCGTAGTAGTTGGCAGCTACCATCACAACCGGTGCCGATGCCTTAATGCGGTCATCGAGTGCGGTGAGCAGAAAGGTCTGCGTGCCGCCACCCGAAGCACCGGTGATGCCGATCCGTTCAGGATCGACTTCGTTGAGTGTGGTAAGAAAATCGATCGCCCGTATGCTGTTGTAGGTCTGCATGGTCAGCGACGCATTTTGGTGATGCTCCATCTGTGTGGCATCTCCCCAGCCGATCATGTCGTAGGCAAAAACAATGGCTCCCATGCGGGCCAGTGTGGCACACCGGAGTTGATGGTCTGATCGAAATCGGCCACCCCCGTCTTCGCCGGCGAAGTGCCCATGAGGGCAGAGGATCGCCGGGTGTTGGCCTGTTCGTTGTTCTGGGCGGTAGATGCTTCCCGTAACAAAAAAGCCAGGGATACTTTCGAAGGCGACGTTTTCAACAGTGTACCCTTTGCCTTTGCGCTCGCCTCGCCAGATTGGATTCAATGGGGTTCGCTGTGGGAGAGGATCCAGGTTGGCTCCCCGCAAAATACCCTCACGGATGTTCGCTGCTCGCGATTTCCATTCGGCCAAGTTGGAATACGTTTTCCCATAAGCGGCAAGATCCCTCTGACCCTGGGCATGCGATACATGAAGAGAAGTAGGCTCTACGCCCAGTGCAAAAAATTCTGCCGACGCAAGGAAAAACACGAACGTAAAGGGCAACGGTCGCTGAAGGAATATTTGCAAGAGAGAGGGCTCCTAAAAGGCGAGAAAACTTTGGACACCTTGAAAAAATGCTACGTTCCTCTATATATCACGGAGTTCATCAAGTTGCCAGCATGCAATGTCGGGGGTGCGGTTGGGCCATGGATTCTGTCCAACTTCAAAAATAATGAAATCGAACGAGCAAGAAATTCTTCGCTACCGCAGGCGACCTTTTCTGGCAGATTCCACGTTGGTGCTTGCCTTTAGTGGTTGGATGGATGGTGGTGATGTCTCCACAGGAACCGTATTGCGTTTGGTCGATCTCCTCCAGGCAGATCCCGTGGCTGAAATCGATCCCGAACCGTTCTATCTCTACAACCTACCGGGCCCGATGGATGTGGTGAAAATGTTCCGGCCACATATCGAGGTCGAGGAGGGTTTGATTAAGAGCCTCGAGATGCCCACCAACACGTTCTACTGCCATGAGGCGGGAAATCTGACCCTGTTCGTTGGAAAAGAGCCAAATATTTGCTGGCGGACTTTTGGAAAGGCAATTTTTGACTTTGCACGCGAAGTCGGAACCCGGCGGATTTTTTTTGTCGGTTCGTTTGGGGGGGAGGTGCCACATACCCGTGAGCCCCGTCTGTATGTTACCTGCAGTGATTCAGAACTGCTTGCGGAGATGGAGAAGTACGGTGTACGCCGTAGCGGCTACCAAGGCCCTGGTTCCTTCACGAGCTATCTGATGACCGAGGCGAAGAGTGCCCGCCTGGAAATGACATCGTTAGTTGCCGAGATTCCCGTGTACCTCGAAGGGGTGACCAATCCTTTGAGTATTGCTGCAGTGACACGGCGGTTGGCCCATATCCTGGCCCTTTCGACCGATCTGGACTCATTGCGTACGATGGCGACCGATTGGGAGATGCGTGTCTCTACTGCCGTCGAAGACGACGAGTCGCTTGCCGAAAAGGTCCGCCAACTGGAAGAACAGTACGACAACAGTCTTCTGGAGGATCCGAATTGACATTGAAACGGTTTTATTGAGTATGGGGCGGTTTTCTGGGCCCCATCAGCATTTGAGCAACCCGGCAATGTTTTCTCCAAATTGTGGTTTAGATCCAATCATTCCTTTCGTAATCCCCCTGTTTTCCCTAACATGACTATCCCCGTTTTCCTGAATATGTGGGCGGTGATTGCGGTAGAACGTATGTTCAGACGTGGTTGAAGTTTGATCTGGGTGTTCAATTCGCCGATAGAATAATGCTGGCAGCGCATCGATATGATATTTGTCTGAGCCGGTTCACCACCTGTCCAGTGCGATATCCGTCTAGCCAGTCTCGGGAATAATGGAGAGAATCGACTTAAGTGTTTTTGTTGTGGTGGCCCGGACCGACGCCCCTTTTTTGAGTTATCCACTTGTCGCTGAGCGAAGGAGACCGATAGTGCACCACCTTTTCCCACGCTTTTCTCGTTTGCTTCTTGCTCTTCTGCTCACAACTATTTTTGTCTCATCGGCATCGGCAGTTATCCCACCAGAACAACTTTTTCCGGAGACCACGCGGGGCTACTTGTCGGTTCCCGATATCTACCGTCTCCAAGCGGATTTCAACAAAACACAACTGGGGCAGTTGCTGTTGGATCCAGTCATGAAACCCTTTTCCGATGATTTGAAACGACAACTCAAGGAAAAGTGGAGTGATGCTCACGAATCATTGGGACTTACTTGGGCCGACATTCAAAATGTTCCTGGTGGCGAAGTCGCTGTCGCGCGTATTCAGCCGGCCAAGGACAAAGCGGCAATGGCAATGATTGTTGATATCACCGGCAAGCAGGCGGAGGCTGACATTTTGCTTGAAAAAGTTGCTGCAAGAATGTCGGCTCGTAAATCGACAGTCGAGGTTCTCCAAAAGGGGAGCATTCCAATGACGGTTTACACGGGCACCACGGGCAAGTATCAGGGCCAGCAAGCCGTATTCTTTATTGAACCAAGCCATCACCAGTTGGTTGCTGCAGACAACTTAGAAGTTGCCGAAAATATCCTGCAACGATTTTCTGGGAGTGTTGGTGGTAGCCTTGCAGCCGTAAAAGCGTACAAAGTTACAATGCAACGAGTCGCTCAGTCGCAAGGCAATGAGTTTTCTCATATGCAGTGGTTTGTAGACCCTTTTAGGTTTATAGAGGCGACGCGGAGTGCCGATCCAAATTATCAACCCAAGAAAGGTGTTGATCTTTTTACCGTACTGCGAAGTCAGGGATTCGATGCAGTTTTAGGTGCAGGGGGCGAGGTTACATTTGCACCTAGCGAGCAGGATATCCTCCATCGCACCATGATTTATGCTCCGGCCTTGGAGCGCACAGAGGGCGGCACCAGCCAGGAGAAATACGACTTGGCAATGCGGATGCTCAATTTTCCCAACAGCGATGCAAAGACACACCAACCACCAACTTGGGTCCCTCGTGATCTGGCGGCATTTATCAGTTTGAACGCTGATCTAATAAACGGTTTCGAATACTCAAAGTCTCTTGTAAATGCCCTCGCAGATGACGAGATTTTTGATGATGTGATTGACAGCTTGAAGAATGATCCGGCCGGGCCCCAGGTCGATGTTCGTAAGGATGTCGTAGCCAATTTAGGCGAAAATATCATGGTGCTCTCCGATTACCAGTTGCCGATCCAAGCCGACAGCGAGAGGATTTTGGTGGCGGTGAAGCTTACGGATGTAGCGCCGGTGCGTCGTGCAGTGGATCAGACAATGCAAAATGATCCGAATGCTCTGAAGCGAATGGTTGGCGACTCCGTGGTTTGGGAAATCGTCGAGGAAGAGATTGAGGAACCGGAGTTGGATATCGAACTCGGTTTTGACGACTTTGAAGTTGATGAAGAGGAAGAGACGAGTCAATCTCTTCCAACGTCTGCAGTGACTGTTGCTCATGGACACCTGATTCTCAGTTCCCACTACAATTTCATTAAAAGAGTCCTCACAGAATCGGACCATCGCCAAACTTTGGCTGGGAGTATTGATTATCAGACCGTGAAAATGGCCCTGGCGGCCTTAGGTGCATCGGCCAATTGTGTCCAGACCTTTTCCCGTACCGATGAGGAATTTCGGGGAACCTATGAGTTATTAAAGCAGGGGAAAATGCCCGAGTCCAAAACATTGGTTGGCCGTTTGCTCAATGCCGTTCTCGATGAAGACGCCGATGATGAGGAATTGCGGGAGCAGCAGCTTGATGCTCGCAAACTGCCCGAGTACCAGATGGTCCGTCGTTACCTTGGGCCCGCTGGGATGTTTGTCGTCAGTCACGACGACGGCTGGTTGGTAACCGGTTGTTTTCTCAGCAAGGAAACCATCCAGGTTGTACTCAAGCAGAAGGCGGCCCAGTCGTCCCAGTAATTGCCCTGGTCAAGACCTTTCCTCCGGTTGCGTCATTCACATTACTGTCGAGGGAAATCGGCTAGGCGGTTGTGTGTTTCCCTTTATCTTCTGCTAGTGTCAGTTTGATCTCGTGCGTTGCGTCGCCGACTTTGGGACAAATTGGACTTTGGCCCAGAAAGGATGCATGCGATCACCACGCGTTCGAGCATCTTCTAGCATCACTCCAATATCGGGTGTTGCGCGACGGGCCTCAGGGAATCCGCTTACAGAGATCTGCAATCGCTTGTCAAAATCAACCAGTTCTGGCGCTAACCAAACGGTAGTCGGTGCCCGGCCTGACGACACGCGGATACGGGTCTTTTCACCCGTGGTGCGAATGCTGCCGGTGACTTTGAGCGTACGAATTCGTTTGGGGGGCCACTGTTCTGGGTCCGCGATCAACGCTGGTGGCATGGTGGTAATTTCTACCCACCAAAAGTAGTTATCAAAAGATCGGATTGTCTCACAACTGAAAAGCTTTGGAAAAAAGTTGCGACGATGCTTTTTCATCCAAGCAAAAATTGTGAGAATTTCGTCTTGGAAACTTTCATTGCCTCGGCCCTGGAAATCAACAATCGTTGTATCGTAGCCTAAATGGCGTAGATAGCGGTCAAACTGATAAGCGTTTTTGGCCATTTTGTTGCTGTCGATTTCGCCACCAACGAAATAGAAGGGAACGGTTTTGGCATTGCGCCAGTAGAGTGTGTTGTAATTGTATTTTTCATGATCAGCGGTAGCTGCAATCGGTATCACTCCGGCCCATTGGTCCGGATGGGATAAACCAATATCCCAGGCAGCGTCGCCACCCATTGAGTGGCCACTTAGGAAAATACGGTCCATGTCGATTGAAAAATGTCGGCAGGCATCTCGGAGGCAATGGAGCACCGCATTGTGTTCTCTGCCAGTAAACTGATAACCACTCTGTCGGGCTTTGGTCCAAGCGGGTG
>JABABY010000108.1:263-6852 GCA_014237955.1 Planctomycetota bacterium | reverse complement strand
GGGGCAACTTGGAGACAATGTGCCACTTGTGATTATGACGCACGACACGACCGAAGGAGCTACACGAAAGGCTTTTAATGAAATCTGTAAGATGAAAAGAATTGATGGCCCGGCGGTCCGAATGCGAGTTCTTGATTAAGCCAGTCCACATTGGCCGGTTCTGCAAACCCATGCTTCCCCAAGTCCCATGAAATATGCGATCGTTATTCCCGATGGCTGTGCTGATGAGCCCCAAGATTCTCTCAACGGAAAAACGCCTTTAGAGGCGGCACACGTTCCGGCGATGGATTGCATCGCCAGCTTGGGAAAGGTCGGGCGCAGCAACAACGTCCCCGACACCCTGCCAGCCGGTTCAGCGGTCGCCAATATGAGCATGTTGGGCTACGATCCCGAGCAATATTTTACAGGGCGAGCACCTTTGGAAGCGGCGGCGGGTGGAACGGAACTCGGCGAACATGATTGGGCGATCCGCTGTAATCTGGTCACCATCGAGAACCAGATCATGCGCGATTTTACAGCGGGCCATGTTTCCACAGTGGAAGCTAAATCGCTTTTAAGTTCGCTGGAAAACCATCTTAGTGCGCCCCAGTTCCAATGGGTTCCCGGAGTGAGCTATCGGAATCTGCTCATCTACAGGGGCGCCTCCGATGAGGTCCTGTTCAGCAAAGATACTGTGACAACCCCGCCCCACGATCTGACCGACAAGGAGATTCTAAACTACTATCCGCGAGGCCCGGGCAGTGATTGCCTCAACAGCCTGATGTCTCAAAGTATTGATGTTTTTCGTGATCATGAGGTCAATCTTGCCCGTCGCCGCGAGGGCAAGATTCCGGTCACGAACATTTGGCTTTGGGGCCAGGGCAGGCAACCAGCATTAACAGATTTTTTGGATCGTTTTGGCATTACAGGCACCATGATCACGGCGGTCGACCTTCTGCGCGGTTTAGCATCGGCGATTGGCTGGGACATCCTTGAAGTGCCTGGGGCAACAGGCTATACCGATACCGACTATGCCGCCAAAGGCCAGGCCGCCATCAAAGCCCTCGCTACTACAGATCTCATCTGTGTCCATATCGAAGCACCGGATGAGGCCTCACACGAAGGAGATGTGGGTGCAAAAATCGAGGCTTTGGAGCAAATCGATCAGAAAATTGTGGCCCCTCTTTTCCAGGCCTTGCAGGAAACAGAAAACTATCGCATTTTGGTGAGTCCGGATCACCCTACCCCCGTGCGCACCAAAACACATAGCCATGGATTCGTGCCACTTGCGATCGCGGGAACAGGAATTGAGGCAGATGCCAATACCAACTACGACGAACAGACTGCCGGAGTATCAGAACTTGCTTTTGACGAAGGCCACCGCCTTATGGGATTTTTCCTGGACCATTAGCTTGGGGAGTCCTTTTTTATCATGACGATCATCGTACAAAAATTTGGCGGTACTAGCGTTGCCGACAGCGAAAAGATTCTTTCCGCAGCCCGTAGGGCCGTTGCTGCTCAACAGCAGGGCAACCAGATCGTTATGGTCGTCAGTGCCATGGGCAAAAATACGGATATGCTTGTCGATTTAGCGGGACAGATTCATTCTCGTCCACCTGCACGCGAAATGGATATGCTACTTTCCACTGGAGAGCAGGTAAGCGTCGCGCTAATGGCGATGGCCATTGATTCATTGGGTTCACAGGCAGTGAGCCTGACCGGGGCGCAAATCGGCATAAAAACCGATAGCTCCCACACCAAGGCGCGGATCTTGTCGATTTCGACCGATCGATTACACGCTTTACTTGACGCTGGCAACATCGTCATTGCTGCGGGGTTTCAAGGCATTGATGAAGATTTCAACATTACCACACTTGGCCGGGGCGGGAGTGACCTTACCGCAGTTGCACTTGCGGCGGTTCTTGGCGCCGAAGCGTGTGAAATTTACACCGATGTGACAGGTGTTTATACCACCGATCCCAGAATCTTGCCGGAAGCGCGCAAGGTTGAACAGATAAGCTACGACGAAATGCTCGAACTCGCGAGCCTCGGGGCAGGCGTACTGCATAGTCGCTCTGTCGAATTCGCCAAAAGATACAACGTTCCTATCCACGTCCGCCATAGTTTTTCCGATCAAGTCGGCTCACTGGTTGTTTCCGATCCGGAATCTCCCAATCAGGCGGTTGGGGGAGCGGCGGTTACGAAGAACGAAGCACTCGTATCGGTAAAAGGCATCCCGGACTGTCCAGGAACCAGCTTGGCCATTTTTTCTGGTGTTGCCCAGGAACATATTGCCATGGACATGATTATTCAGAACGTCGGTGAAGATGGAAAAGCCGATATTTCCTTTACGGTACTGGAAAATGATTTACCCACGACTCGTGACGCAATTGAAAGAGCGCTTCAAGAACTTGGTAGTGGACATATCGAAGTCGGCACCGGTGTTGCCAAGGTCTCTGTCGTGGGACTCGGGATGGCGGACCAGATTGGTGTTGCAGACCGCATGTTCCGCACGCTCGCCAATGCAGGCATCAATATTTTAATGATTACAACGAGTGAAATTAAAATCTCAGTCCTCGTGGAGCATGAACAAGCGCAGGAAGCATTGCGGGCAATCCATGCTGCCTTTGAGCTTGAGAAACCGCCCGAGGAGGCTTCTGCTGGGGAGATGAAGCAGCGAGGGGATTCCGATGCACTGCGCATTTTCACCGACTTGGCTGGCATGGAGGGGCTATGCGTCGATGGTATTTTGCTCGACAACAACCAGGCGCGCATCACGATCAGCCATATACCCGATGAGCCAGGCATTGCCGCGCGTACCTTTGAAAAAGTTGCCGGCGAGGGAATCTTTGTCGATATGATCGTACAAAGCTATAGCACGGGCGGTAAGGCAGATCTGAGCTTCACGGTTCCGCGGGACCATCTATCGAAGGCCATAGAGGTTGCCCAACAACTGGCCAGCGAGATGGATTGTGGCATGGTTACCAGTTGTCCGCAGGTCGCAAAATTATCTGTATCTGGCATTGGGCTTCGAAGCCATACCGGTGTCGCAATTCGTATTTTTCAGGCGATGGCCAATGCGGGAATCAATATTGAGATGGTCAACACCAGTGAAGTCCGCGTAAATGTTGTCATCGCCGGAGGCTGTGGCGAGGAGGGACTCCATTGTCTCCAAGAAGCGTTTTCCGATGTACTCATGCACTGAGTCTTTCGCCGCCTTTATCAGCTGCCCACTTATCTATACATCGAGGTCGCCCAGGCTGTCCTGAAGGACCTCCTCGTTGACAAAAATCGGCAGCGGCGGGTCACAGCTAACGGCCACAGCAATGGCATCGGAGGGTCGGGAGTCGATCTCAAGCAATTCCCCTTCATGGCGAACCCGCAACAGCGCATAGTAGGTATGCTCTCGAAGTTCGCTAATGATGACATCTTGAAATTCTCCGCCTAGCGTTTCGACCAAATTCACCAAAAGATCGTGCGTCAAAGGTCGGGGAGGTTCAATCTCTTTGACGCGCCTATCGATGCTGGTGGCCTCACAAATGCCGATCAAAATAGGAAACATTCTCTCGCCATCGACTTCCCGAAGATAAATGACTTGATGGTCATTGATTTCATTGATAATGATCCGCGAGAGTTCCATTTGCATGGGCATCGTTTCGGCCTTTCCGAATGGCGGGCGGGGATTTAATGCTTTGTATTCTTTTGGTGGTGCAGTGTCGGCAGCATTCTGCCAAACCCAGAAACACTGAATCCATTGTACGCCTTGATCATGGCACAAGCCACGCCCTCTCCGCCATTTGATTGAATCTTTTGCGCTCGAGATCAGCGCAAACCTTATCCGCTGCGCAATTTGTCGCGGGCTGCTTGGTGAAACGCGACTTGTCTTTGAAGTTCTTCTAGAGACTGGCGCTCCTGGGAAACAACTTCCTCTGGTGCACGGGAGACAAAATTTGGATTCGCCAGTTTTTTTTCCTTGCCGGTAATAGCGCGATCTAGCCGCTCCAGTTCACGGTCCGTGCGGGCGATCTCTGCCTCAATATCGATGAGGCCATCGAGATCGACGAAAATTTCGATTCCGGCGGGAAGACTGTTGCTGGCAGCAATGGCGGGTGGATTGACGCCCGGCCCCCAGGCCGTGACCCGGGCAGCCGCCATCGACTCAAAATAGGCCGCCATCGGCCGTAGGGATGCTGCGATAGTCTCCTCGCAGCGTACAGAAAAATCGATTCTTTTTTTGGGGCCAATTTGCTGCCGGGCGCGGATTTCTCGTACCCCGGCAAGCACTGCTTGAAAGCGCGAAAATTGGGATTCTATTTCCGCATTCAGATAGTCCGAATCCACCTCTGGCCAGGGAGCGATAACAATGCTTTCAGCCGCTTGTTGTGGCAGAAGGCCTCGAACCGGTGCATCGTTGTTGAGGCATTGCCATACTTCCTCAGTAATGAATGGAATGATCGGATGCAAGAGTCGCAGCAGGGCATCTAGGGTATGTGCAAGCACGCGACGCGCAACGGGAGCCTGGCCTGCGTCTTCGAAACGCAGCTTCACCATTTCAATATAGAAACTGCAAAACTCATCCCAGGCGAAATCATATAAAACGCGGGCAACCTCAGCATATCGATATTGATCGAGCAATTCGGTGACAAGTTGCGTGACTGTAGCGAGGCGACTCAATATCCAGCGATCCTCCATTTGCAGCTCTTCGCCGGTCACCGGGGCAGACGTATACGCCCCCAAATTCAGCAGTGCAAATCGGGAGGCATTCCAGAGCTTGTTGCAAAAGTTTCGCCCCAACTCAAATCGTTCGCTCGTGGCCGCAGCACGAGGCAGCGACTTATCCTCCTCGCGCTGTGCCCATTGTGTTGAAAAATCCTCGTTGCATTTTGGGCAGTTCACAACCGGTAAAACTCGGTTTTTCTTTGTCTGTTCTACCAAGGCTTCGCAATGGGGACAGATGAATTCGACTTTCATCCGCGCGTCCTGGTTTTCGGTCGCCAGATAGGCGATACCAAACCGAAGTGCATCCGCGCCGTATTTATTGATGACATCGAGAGGGTCGACTCCGTTGCCCTTTGATTTCGACATCGTCTCGCCATAGCCGTCAAGGATTTTAGGGTGGATATAGACTTCTCTAAAGGGAACTTCATCCATGTTGTGAAGGCCAGCCATAATCATCCGCGCTACCCATAGGGTGATAATATCCCGGCTCGTGATGAGTGTGCTCGTGGGATAAAAACATTCCAACTCGGCAGTCTCCTCTGGCCAACCGAGTGTCGAGTGGGGCCAGAGCGCGGAACTAAACCAGGTATCCAGAACATCGCTGTCCTGTGAAAAACCAAGAGCCTCAATCCGCGATTCAATTTCGGCGTCCTCGTCCTGAATACAAACCTGGAGATATGCTGGAACGGCCGAGCCGTCAGCCGCTGTTTCGTCAGTAGAGATCGCGTAGTGGAGCTTGTCTTCCTTTTTTGCCGGATCTGCTTCAAGCGCTTTCGTGAGGCGGTCGAGACTTTCCGTATCGTCCACATGGCAAGACCACACAGGAATGCGGTGGCCCCACCAGAGCTGTCGGCTCACGGGCCAATCCCGTTTTTCACTCAGCCAATCTATATAGCCCTTCTCATAGCGGCGGGGGACTATTTTCACTCTTTGCTGTGTGACTGCATCAATGGCCGATTGCGCCAAGTGGTCCATCGCGACAAACCACTGATCTGCCAAAAAAGGCTCTATCGGGGTTTTGCTACGATCGGAATGAGCGAGATCAATCCTCCGATCTTCGACTTGCTCCAAAAGGCCGGCGGCTTCTAGGTCTGCAACGACCCGCTTGCGAGAGTCCGCAATATCGAGACCTTCGTATGGACCGGCATGACTATTGAGCGTTCCAGACGGGTTGAGAATATTGATCATCGGCAGATTTTGGCGCAAACCGACCTCATAATCATTGGGGTCGTGCGCTGGCGTTATTTTCACGCAGCCACTACCCAAATTCGGCTTGGCCCATTCGTCGGCAATAAGCGGTATTTCTCGGTCCAGAAGTGGTAACCGCACACACCTTCCCGATGCCGCCATATCTCGCAAGAGTTCGAGGTGGGGAAGCACTTCACGCCTCCGCTGCTCGAGCTCTTCAAGCTGCGCGGCGATCTCTTCCTTTTCTTTATCGGGTGCGGTGGCCTGTTTTTCCTCTAAGTCGACTTTTACCTTTTTTAGCGCATCGTCGGGGCAAGGATGAACCGCAAGGGCCGTATCCCCTAAAAGTGTTTCTGGTCGCGTAGTGGCAATTGAGACAAATTGTGGTTCCCCCGGTTTTGGTTCCACCACCGGGTAGCGAATGTGCCAGAAGTGCCCCGCCACCTCCTCATGAAAAACTTCGTCGTCGCTGACTGCGGTCTGCAGGTAGGTGTCCCAATTGACAAGCCGCTTTCCTCGATAGATGACTTTTTCTTTAAAAAAGCTGTAAAAGGTATAGCGGACCGCCCGGGCACAAATCGGATCGAGGGTAAACCGTGTTCGCTCCCAGTCACAACTGCACCCCATCTGCCCCAGTTGTTGGAGGATCCGCTGCTCGTACTGTTCTTTCCAGGCCCAAATTCTTTGTAGCAGTTGTTCGCGA
>JABABY010000108.1:0-253 GCA_014237955.1 Planctomycetota bacterium | reverse complement strand
GCGGCGTTCGACGATAGCCTGTGTTGCGATCCCCGCATGATCGGTCCCAGGCATCCACAGCACATTGTATCCCTGCATGCGTTTAAATCGGATTAATATATCCTGCAGTGTATTGTTTAGCGCATGTCCCAAATGCAAGGCACCGGTGACATTGGGAGGAGGCATCACAATCGAAAAAGACTCGCGATCCGCATCCGCCTGGGCGTGAAAATAGCCTTGTGATTTCCAATACGGATACCAACGCTTTTCAGCG
>JABABY010000107.1 GCA_014237955.1 Planctomycetota bacterium | reverse complement strand
ACATCACCTGGGCATCTTTGCCATGAATATGGAAGATGCGGTCTGCCCACTGTCGAAGTTGGGGTAGCGGATCGACGAAACTGACCATCTGATGACACGGTTCCCACTCCAGCCCAATCGCTTCGCTCGGTACCGCCGAAAACATCAACTCCCACGCTCTCGGACAGTGGGCAATGTTCCAG
Organism: Planctomycetota bacterium; assembly: GCA_014237955.1. Taxonomy (GTDB): domain Bacteria; phylum Planctomycetota; class Planctomycetia; order Pirellulales; family UBA7805; genus UBA7805. Next base: position 6,735 of record JABABY010000107.1, on the reverse strand, counting down.
TCGCCGCGGTGCCAGTCGCCATGCATGTCGCAATTTTCAAACGCGATCCGCACGCCTAAATGTTCGGCGCGGGCAGCAAGCGGCGCAAATATGTCGGCAAATCCTGGAATCGAATCGGGGACCGGCTGGTCGGGAATGCGCCCGGTAAATCCACCCACGACCGTGCAGCCGAATCGGGGTGCAGCATCGAGTACCCGCTCCCAGTCGGCCGCCGTCTGCGAATCGGTCAGCGGGTTGCCGTAGAGGCCTAGTGCGCTGATGACGGGTGGGTTCTTTGCGGTGGCGAACATTTCGAGAAGTTCGCCAGCCATGCGGTCCAGATCGATCTCGCCCACGTGGTGGCCGAAGGTGATCTGAAAGGACTCGAATCCGTGCGGGATGATCTGCCCGATTGTCTCGGCTGCCGCCTGAGCATGGACGAGTGTGCCGATGCGTATGTTCGCTCGATCGCTATTGATCATGCACTCTTAGACCTAAGAACGGGTAGCGCGAAATAAGATCGGTATGCCCGCTGCCGCGATCCCTGCGAACATGCCGACAAAGTGGGCGGTGTTGGCCACGTGCCCAAACACGCCTGTGGTACAGATGACGAGCCAAATGAGAAAGAAAACCACAAGACCCTGTGGCAGTTGCATACCGGCGGCGGGATCGAAGCGGCCTTTGATCCATAGGTAACCGAACAATCCGTAGCCGACGCCTGAGAGACCACCGAAAGACGAACCAGAGTGAGCGTACTGGGCATAATTCGACGCGATTGCCACAAAGAGGACCAGGCCCAAAAAGCGTGCGGAACCGCGGCGGGACTCAATGAGCAGTCCGAACTGGTAGGTCCAGTATAAATTAAAAAGGAGATGGAACAGGTCCATGTGGATAAAAATAGGAGTGATCAGTCGCCAGAGTTGGCCAGAACGGAAAATTGCCTCAAGTGGACCGAACGCGAGCCGGGAAAAGACGACAGGGTCTTTGCCGAATCCGCTCCATGCCGAAACGATGATGGCCCCGAGCATTAGCGCAAGCGTCACCCGGCAGGTTCCAAGTGTGGGCCGCTGCCAGGTCCGCCGCATGTCGACCTGGTTTTTCTGATACCGCTGCTCTCGCTTCTGTTCTTCGTGGCGAAGGGATTGGGCCTCGCGACTCGCTTCGGTATAGCGGGCCTGTTGGGGATCAGCCAGAAACGCCTCAAGCTCAGAGCGGCCGCGGTCCACTTGTTGTTCGTCCCGGATCCAAATGGCGAATTGGCCATCTTCCTCTTCCACTCGCGTAGTGATGCCCTCTGTTAGAAGATAATCGGCAAAGCGTTTTGCCGATGTCGCCTCAGGAAGTGTGCCGATATGTCGCATGAATTGCTTCGTAAGAGCCGTAGGAGATGAGAAACGGAAGGCCCTATTCTAGCAAAGCAGAGCAGGCAAGGGGATAAGCATTAATGCTCCGGGAGGAGCACAGTAGATGCACCGACAAACCACCTGCCGAGGCGGCTGGGATCTCAAAGAATCAGAATGCAACTGCCAAAACGTTTAATCAGGCAAAAGGCGTTCAGATCTTTCGACGCATTCCTGGCGAAGGGCATCGAGATGGTCCATCAGGTCTTCCACCTGCTGGTTCTGATTGCCATTCTTAAAGAGTTGGCTGGTGACAGCCTGATGCGCGTTGTTCCAAGTCATCCAGAGATTTAGCGTCTCACGCATTGCGACCTCATTGGGTTGACTGGCGTCATCGATTTGATCATCCAGGTGTGAGCATTCTGAAGCAAGTCGTTCAGCCTCTTCAAGTTTTTTTAGCGCTGCGAGTTCATCGGGTGTCGGCGCGATCCGTTGTGCCGAGACATCCTCATGAGTTTGCGACATTGGGCTCCTCCCAAATGCAATAGTTCACGCACGAGCGGTGTCGGGAGCAAGTCTTAGGTGGGGTTTGACAAGGTGGGTTACAGTTTGCTCTTTTAGCGGCTTCCTCTGCCACATCCGTTCGGTTTGAAGCGGGAAGTTTAGGCTAGCGTTCGGTAAAATGTCAATGTCAATCTCATTAAATTCGCCATTTTGTATCCGATGTTTCTTTATACGCGGACGCTGCAGATGAAGGTATCTGGTTTGCAATTTTTTACGTCACTTGCCAAAGAGTATCTAAAGTACCATAGGAATTTATCAATGCGTTGATTGGACCTTCCCCAAAGAACGCCAAGTGGTGGCTGCTCCGTCTTTCAGTGAGGTGTTGGTTGGTCTTGGGGCCAACTTGTGTTTGGAGCGGAAACCGGCTAGAAAACTCGCAATTCGCTCAATGATTCTCCCTGGATGGCTTTAGGGAAGATTTGAAAAATAACCCCAAAACGGCTAGCCTGAAGCTATCATGCCGAAGCAGCTATAGCACTGTGTGCGATTGCCTTCCGCAAAGTAAATTCTAGGACCGCAACCTACCAATCCATCGATTGCATCGCCGCGCAAGGCCGCGGAGAAAGTGAAAATATTTTGTTTCGTGCCGCCTCTCTGACGACCGTTGCCCTCGTCGCGGGCCTATCGCTCTGCCTGATGCCATCGACTCAGGCCCAGGGTGAAAAGGCAGACAAGCCATGTGAAGATCTCAAGCCGATTTACCTTCCAAAAAACCGTGCGTTCGCTGACTATGTTTTGCGTGTTCAGTCCAATGCGGAACTGATTTGTCTCGAGCGGAGCGAAGCGGTTTATGATGCACTGTTAAATCGGCAGGGCATCGACCCCAAATACCGCAAGGAAGCGATCGCCGGACTTGCCCGAGAGCACGCCAGCGACCTGTTGAGCGAGTGGATAGCCGCATTAAAGAAATTAGATCGCGAGGGGGTTGTCCTGGACTGGAATCACGTAGAAAAGGAACCCACAGATGAACAGACCGATACGGTGATCGCAGATTTTGGTCACCTGCTTGCGGAGATGCCGGCCGATAAGCTTGCTGCTCAAAGAACAAAACTCCACACAATTGCCCGAGAGAGCAAGCGACCACATGTCCGCAGTCTCGGCTATGCGGCCCTGGTTTCTGCCGGTGCCAGCGCATCTGAAATTTGGGAGCTCGCTGGCAGCGAGAGGCGTAACGATGCCGTACGGGCCATCCCCTGGATTGCCAACTCTCAGGTCCGCTCGGAACTCTATGCAATATCGCGACCTTTGGCCGATGCGTCGGCAAGCGATGAACAGCGGGCTGCTTTTTTCTACGCTCTTCCCTCGGTCCCCGGACACGATGAGGAAATTTTTGAAACCCTTCGCCCCGCCATCGACAATCAACAGTTAAGAGATGTTGCGGTTACGGCGTTGCTCGGACGCGATGCCGGCAAGTGGCCGGCGGCGGAGATGGCTCCACTAAGCAACCAACTGGTTGAAATTCTTAAAGCAATGCCGCTTAGAACGAGGGCGAGCAGTCCCGGACGACGACTTGCTGAACTTGCAACGCGCACCGCAGAGCGACTGCCGGATGAGCATCGTTCCGGGCACCTGGCACGGATCTCGCAATTGAAGGTAGCCCAGCGGTTTCTTGGCACGCTCCGCGAGCAGATGGCTTTTAATAAGGAGTATCTTGTCGTCGGTGCGGGGCAGCCGATCGAACTCTATTTCACAAACCATGACGGGATGCCGCACAATCTAGTGATCGGCGCGGCAGGATCTTTGGAAGAACTTGGCAGAGCCGCCGATCAGATGGCGACCTCTCCCGAGGCGATTTCCAAAGGCTACCTTCCCGAGTCCGACAAAGTCCTGCATCACACACGAATGCTCAATATGGGCCAGATGCAAAAGTTGGTATTCACCGCTCCCGACACGCCGGGTGTTTACCCCATGCTCTGCACGTTTCCCTCCCACGCAATGCGTATGTATGCTGCTTTTGTGGTAACTGACGATGTGGATGGCTGGCTCGCAAGTCATCCAAACGCCTCGCGCGACACATTGTTGGGTATTGTGACCTACGACCACGATTTCGACGCATTGGCCACACAACTCACGAAAAGTCCCCAGCGACCCTCGTTTGCCCGCGGTAAGGCGGCGTTTGAGTCCCGAGCCTGCGTGAGTTGCCACTCAGTTCGCGGCAAGGGGGGAAGGGTGGGGCCGGAACTGACGGAGTTGGCCAAAGAGAACAAGCCCACCGATATTCTTCGATCGCTTCTTTTCCCGAGTGAGAAAATCGACCCAAATTTCGCCAAGGTAGAACTCGAAGATCTTGAGAGCGGCCAAATTCATCTCGGGGTCCTCATCCCGCAGGAGGATGAGAATATTCTCTATCTGGTCGATGACCCGCTCGGAAACTGTGAACCGAGGATTTTTAAAAGAGACGAATGTCTCGTTGTTCCCCTCAAAATCTCTCCGATGCCGAAAGATCTTTTGCGAAGGAGCAGCCCGCAGGAAGTGATGGATCTTGTGGGCTATCTCTGGGCAGGCGGTGACTCGCGGCACCCGATCTATCAAGAACCCGAAAAATGAGTCAAGGGCGCATCTCTCTTGCGGCGCCGCATTTAGCATGAGGATTCTGTTTGATGTCAAAAATTGAAATCGCGAATTCGTTAATGGTTGTTTTACTGATTGCCGGCTGTACTCCGTCGGCGGATCCTCCGCAATCGCAGCAAGCGTCTGCATCGCTGGCAAAGCCCCGAAGTTCTGTTGGGGTGATCGATATGCAGCGGATCATCTCGTTGATGCAACTCGATCAACAGGCCACCGAGAAACGCAGGAAGCTTGCGGCGGAATTTGGAGTTCTTCAAAAGCAGTTGAGAGCGGCAATGGAGAAAAAACTTGCCGAATATGGTGACGATTTAACCAAACTCACTGACGCCCAGAGAAAAGAACTCGACGAAATGGAAATGTCCAGCCGAGAACAATTGCGGGCGAAAAATGTTGAAGCCCAGCAGGTGATCGGCGAAACGCAGCAATGGATGCAGCGTGTACTCGATCAGAAGACCAAGGGGCCGATCGAGGCGGTTGCCGACAAGCGAGGCTTTGACCTTGTGCTCTACAAGCGGCCAGGATCGTTTGCCTTCTCCCGCTCTGCGGTTGATATCACCGATGAGGTTATCGCTCTGGCGGGAATTGGAACTGCATTGGATCACGGACAAACGAATCGTCCGCTGCCGCCCGAGCCAAAGAGTGATGCCCCTTCAGGTGCGTCGCCAAAGAGTGCTGAATAAGTCCGCGCCACTGGTCCGATTACCCCCAGTACGCATTGCCCCCGTGCCGACGATGCCTCCGGGGTAGGGTGTGTCAAATCAGTCGCTTGACATCGCTACGGGCATCACGACCTTGATCGTGGTCCCCTTGCCGATCTGACTGCTAATGTCTGCCTTGCCGCCAAAGAGTCTGGCTCGCTCTCGGATTCCACGGAGTCCAAAGCGGTCCGTTTCGATGTTCGTTTCCTGAAAACCGATGCCATTGTCTTGGACCGTTAAATAGAGCATCTCCTCACGCTCTTCCAGGTGGATACTTACCGCCGCTGCATCGCTATGCCGGTGTGCATTGGTAATCGCCTCCCCGACAATGCGGAAAATATTACCCTCAAGCATCGGATGGTAGCGTTTGCCGCTCGTATTATGGGTAAAGGTGATCTTTAAATCTCTGGCATGCTGCGGTTCGGAAATCAGGAACCGGATCGCCTCAATGATCCCTTCCTCGTCCATGACCAGGGGCCGAAGTTCGGAGATGAGGCGTCGCAGGTCGACGATGGCTCTGATGAGTGCATCGCCAATTGCTCTAAATTGCTCCATTGTGTGGCTGTCTGGGGCGGGGGAAAGGTGGCTGGTGAGCGCCTCGAGAAGCATTTTGGCCCCAACCACATCTTGCACGGCCCCGTCGTGAATATCGTGACTTATTAGCTGTCTCTCTGCTTCCTGGAAGTCAATCATTTTTCGTAATAGCTGGTCTTCAGCAATCAATCTCTTTTCGTGTTCTCTGCGTTCGGTAACGTCAATTGCAATTCCTCCAACATACGAATCTCCAGATGCCTTCGGAAGGAAAAATTTGTATACCAAAAACCATACCGGCTCTCCCTCTGTGCTGATAAGTCGTTCAGCGACATGCAGCGAAGTCTGCTCGTTGAGAACTCGGCGGTCATTCTCCTGGAGCATCGCTGCGGTTTCTCGCGAGGTGAGATCAAAATCAGTGACAGGCGAACGGTTCAGATCTTCCTGGGTTGTTGGGTGGTAATCGAAAAAGTGGTGATTGCCATAAAGATATTGCCCCTTCGCATTTTTGATAAATGCAATCGCTGGCACATTATCCATGAAGGCACGAAATCGCAATTCGCTGTCCTGAATATTTTGTTGTGCAAGGTAATGGGAGGTGATATCTCGAAAAAAGCAGACGGCACCCTTGAAATCTCGTGGAGGATTGATGAACGGGGTCGCGCTGACGCTGAGCAAGACATCGTGGGCAGTTTCCGGGTTGCGGATATAGAGTGTATCTTCCTGGACGGTCTCGCCACGAAGGGCCCTCGCCAGGGGCAGTTCCTCGGCCGGATAGGGAGTGCCGTCGATTCGAAAACAGCCGTACTCGGGCGTCCAGTTTTCCACCCCGGAGACGGGGCCGACCCCGAGCATCCGTCGGGCTGCAGGGTTGAAGATGACAAACTCCCCCTCCTTGTTCGAAACGGTGACGCCGATATCGATACTCTCGACGAGTGCCTCAAGAAGAACATGGACTTCGGATGCAGTAACATGAACAAATGGGATGTGAGCAAAGTCACGAGCATGGAGGCGATGTTCAGCAACACATCCTTCAACGGCGATATCTCCCGTTG
>JABABY010000106.1 GCA_014237955.1 Planctomycetota bacterium | reverse complement strand
CCGTCACGGATGCCACGAATCCACCCTTCATAGGAGAGTTGATTTCCCTCTTTGTTTTCATCATCGAGTTTCACATAGACTCGCCCCAGGCCAACTCGGTCACCATAAATGCAGGGAAAATCAGTCTCGCCGCTGATACGACAGCGATAACCACAGTTCAGCGTGTGGTACCAGATGTTGAGTTCCCAACTGATCGGGGTATCGACAGCCGAGATAAAATCGCACGCGTCGTGGACCACATCCACGATGTATTCATTGGCTCCAATTCCATCGAAAGGTGGCAAATGATAGTTCGGCAACGATGTTCCGGGAACCGCCAGTCCCCAACCGCTATGCGAGTAGCCAACCACACCCCCTTGCGCTTTACCCCACTTGAGGATTGGCAGGTTCCAACTTGGCCACTCGCCGAGACGTTCTGTCTTACGGCCCTCAAACCGCCCACCTTCGCCGTCATAGGTCCAATCGAAGGCTTCATCTTCAGTGTAATTGTAATCGTCCTCTTGGAGGTTTAAGAGACAGAGATGGCCCGCGTGGGACGAAGGAAAACCCGAGACCTCGACATCGTAGCGCATCAGATAGTCCGGACGGGATGACTTGTCGATCTGGCCGGAGAAAAATTCTTTTTGAGAATACCAACACGGCCCCCAGGAGAGAACGCAGCCGACATTGAGATCCTCGCCTAAAATGTGCCGCATCATCGCATCGGGATCGACGCCCTCGGAGGGTGTCTCGTAATGCGAACAGCCGGCAGCATGGATATGGTGGTCACCCGAGTACCAATCATGGTCTGCCAACTTGATCCAACGCTTGAGAATAAAGGTCTCCTGATGTCGTGGGACAACGGGAACCGTGATGTTTTTCTTGAGAATCCGGTATTCCGGTCCGCGCGTGTAGGTCACCTCATACTCTCCGGCCGGCAGAAGCACCACTTCGCCACTATGGCGATAGATCTGATCGTGAAAAAAGAAGTCGGGGGCGAGCCGTTTGGAGCGAGCGGGAAACACACGGCCGGTCGCATTACGGATAATGAATTGACCCGTTGTTGGCTTTAGATCCTCCTCGAATACTCTTAGTTCGACTTCTACTGCCGGCTCACAGTCGAACAACAAAGCCAGTTCGTTCCGAAACCCCAAATCCTGCGTGCCTTGGCCCACGTCGAACGATAGTGTTGCCTCGCGCTTACCTGCATCTCTGCTGTAGATCATGAGAATGCGGTACTCGAGTTCCAAGCCCGACAACTTTGGCATCATCGGCCTTTTATCATAGGTTTCCAGTGACAGCCAGCGATTTTTGATCTGCTCGGGCTTGATCGGTGTAGAAGGTTTTGAGGATCCGCTCGACCGGCGGTAGACCGGTTCGGAATTCGGGCTACTCACCCGCAACGGCGCCGTTACACCCCCCTGGTTATGGATTTTCACCAGGAACATGGTCCACCCATGTTGGAGCAATTCCCGTCTTACAGGGCCCGGAACGACCTTCACGCGACTTTCCGGGTTAATCGTTGCCGCCACAAGCACAAGCGGATCGAGTACCTGCTGGATGGCACTGATCGCTTTTTTCTCGTCTGTTTCCTTCAGAGCCGCTTGCAGGGCAGACTGCTGCGATTCGGTCAACGGTTGGCCGAGAAACTTGAGAGATTGTGCAACGCGCTGGACCTGGGCCGCTAACGGTTGAGCTGCAACACCCTTAACGGGCGGGAGTGTCTCACCTGCATCGAGTGTGGCCGCGATCGGGCAAACACAAAGCGCAAGGAGAATCGTTTTCGTGAACTTCTTCGCAAACATTCCCAGATATCGTTCACTACTCATTTCTACGCGTCCTATACTATGTTCTATTTTCTTTTGCGTTCTGCCTTAGCCTGTCCGTGCAGTCGCGACAACAGATTGGTTGCAGCAACGTGAAGCACATGCTTGGTATGCCACATGCTGGGGCGAACAGCAAATCCGATACGTACGCGAATGCCTGCAGGAAAAGATTCCTGGCTGCTCTCGGTCAGAGAGCTAAATGGCCGAGGAGGGGATCGAACCCTCACGGGAGTTACCTCCCACGGGATTTTAAGTCCCGTGCGTCTGCCAATTCCGCCACTCGGCCCTGGTTTGTGTTTCCCATGGTATCGCTCGCCCAAGCCGCTGACAACGAGTCTTTATGGAGGTTGCCAATCGCTGCTTGTATGGGGGGTATGAATGCGACATACTGCCGATTACAGTTTCAGCCAAGCGGGGTGGTACCTCGGAGCGAGACTTCATGGCTTCTCGTGCGTACAATATTGTGAATAGCGTATTTCCAGGGAGTTTTATTATGAAAATGTATCTTGCCGGGATCGGGTGTTTTGTCGCAATCGCTCTTTTGTTTATTGGTTGTGAAAAACCGAAGCCCACAATTGGTGAGCAGATTGGAAACACCATCGACACTACCATCCAAACAGCTACGGAGAACGGTGCGGCAATAAAAAAGAATGTAAAAGATGCTGCTGATCAAGCGAAAAAGAATAGCGAAGCATTGCGTGGAGAGGTCAAAGATGCTGTCGACGACCAATTTAAACAGTTAGAGGGCGACAGCAAGTAGTGTCGCGATTCCTTGAATTTCGCTAACCGTTTATGGCGACTGCGTAAACAGTAAAACTGCGTAACCAGTAAACAGGTGGGGTCCGAAGAGCACGCGGGCTAGCCGCCCTGAATCATTTTGATCGCTGCCTCTGCCGCTTTTGCAGCTTCGGGGTTTTTGTCGCTGGTTGCTTTTTTCAGCGAGGGCAGTGCACTTTCGGCGGGCTGGCCAAGTTTTCCGAGTGCGACGGCAGCCTCACGCCGGACGTTGGCATTTTCCGAGTCGAGCGCCTCGACAAAGAGGGGCACTCCTTTGGAGACCAGATCGGGATCCTCGGGGTCGATCATTGCCAGTGCCCAGGCAGCCGTTGCTGCGTGGTAGCGGTCGTCATCGTCGAGATGTGGCTTCAGGGAATCCTTGGCACCTATTGCCTGGGGTCCGAGTTGCCCCAAGACATACATGGAAGCGTAGCAAACTCCTTCGTCATCACTACTGCAACCCTCGATCGCAATATCAGTAGCCTCTTGTGCCGCCGGCCCAATATGTCCGAGAGTAAAGAGGAGTTCGCGGCGGACATCCGCCCGCTCTTCGTTCTGGTACGCTTCAATCAATGCGGAAACCGCCGGTGCTGCTTTGGGCCCAAGTTGCTGGATCAGGTAGGCCGATTGCATACGAACGCGATCATGCTGAAGTGCATGGATGAGTACCGGCAAGGCCTCTTGGCCCAGTCCAGCAATTGCGGTGAGTGCGTCTTCGACAACCGGAAGGTCGGCATCCTTTAACGCATTTTCCAGTGCTGGCAGCATGATCGCAGGCCCTGGCTTTAAATCCAACAATGCCTGCGCCGCTGCCCGACGGACCTGTTGGTTCTCATCGGTGAGCATGACCGCAAGAAATCGGGCAGTCGTTTTCTGGATGGTTTTGTTGTCTGGATATATTTTGGCCAGTGCCCAACTACCGGCAACCCATTGGAATGGATCTTCAGTGTCGAGGTGGGTGCGTATTTGTTTCGCGGCCGGTTTCGCGTCTGGCCCGATCATTGCCAGGGCATACACGGCCGCATGAGATACGCCTTTCTCGGGATCTGCGAGCAGTTGGACAAGTTCCGGAACGGCACTCGCAGAAGCGGGGCCAATTTTGCCTAATGTTATGGCTGCCTCCATGCGTTGCCATGGTTCATCCGGTTCGTTGAGGACCCCAATCACTGCCGGCACCGCCTCTTTTGCATCAGGTCCGATAGTCTGCAATACCAGTAGCGCCCAGTATTCGGTTCGATCATCCTTTAAGGCCTCAATCATTGCCGGGACGATACTTGGTCCCCGATCGGCGAGAGCATGGAGTGCTTCTCGGATCACCGCAGGATTTTGATCCCCAAGTGCTGCAATCATCAACGGGACGACCATGTCCGGCCCCGGCTCAATTTCGTCGAGGGCATCGAGGGCGGCATAACGAACCATAGGTTTCTCGTCCGTAATCAACTTGGCAAGTGCGCTTGCGGCCGGCAGGGCAGCTTTGCCAATCTTGCCGAGGGCATGTGCAGCGTGGGCGCGCGTGTTCGCGTCTTTGCTGGTGAGAAACTTTGTAAGTTCGGGAACTGCTTTGGCTGCGGATGGGCCCAGATCGGTGATTGTTTCAATCGCAAGCTCAACCTTTTCTGGATCGTTCGATCGAAGGTCTTGGAGTAGTTCTGCCATATCTGCGGCAGCGGCCGAAACGGGTGTCCCCAGGCAGGAAACGAGCAGACATATGGGACCAAAGAGAGCTAATTTTGAGATCATGGAAGATTCCGCTTCTCGAATTCCGGATTTTATGGTTGCACAACGACCACGCTCTATTTAATCTAAACAGATTGGTGTGCGATTGCAATGATTCAAACCCGCATGTAGGGTATAAGGTTGTCGGTTTTCTCCATGGGCTGCCCTTGGGATTGGTAGTTCCTAGGGCGGCGTTCTTCCGGGCCTGACCCTGTCTGATCGACACGGTCCACGACTGATTAATACACCACACGGATTGATACAGACTCCAATAAAATGAGACTCCAGCAAGACAGGACGCAGCAATGAGATATGGAACGATTTTAGTGGCAGTTGTCGTTCTTTTGATGGCTGCGGACGCCAGGGCACAGGTGTGGGGCGTCGGCGGAGGCATGGGTTCTAATCTGGGCTATCACGCATCCACCGTTGCTGAGGGTGAAGGGAACGCCATGTCTTCGGTAACCAGATCTCGGGGACAGTACCAGTTGGATCAATCACAGGCACGGATCAACAGGGCCCAAGCGCGGACCTTGGAAATTCAGAACCGGGTAGATTTGGCCAAAAGTTATTTTGAAGCCCGCAGTATCAATAAGAAGGCCCGCTTTGGTGATTATTCGGAAAAAAGAAAAGCAAATCTTGCCCGTTATGGACAGGAGGGTCTTCCCACTCGTCTGACCAGTAGCGAATTGGACCCGGTAACCGGACAGATTACCTGGCCGATTGCGCTGGAAGCACCGACCTTTGCGCCTTATACCAAACCGATTGACGAAGCCTTTGTAGAACGAGCTAAAACAAAGGCCCGTTTCTCTTACGACACGTACCAGCAAGTAACAAAAGAGTGTAAGAATCTGGACACCAAACTGAGATCGCAATCCAATACAATCAATGCGCAGGATTGGACGCAGGCCAAGAGTTTTGTCGATCGCCTGCGCCGGGAAATACGAGACGCCGCCAGTTGATCCCCGATGATGACGGGATTGCAAGAGCCCATTGCCTGCGTATGGGATCTGATCGAACGATCAGTATGTTAGATCCTCTCCCGATCGGAGATCTACGCTTCTAGGTCTTTTCTACCGCCAGATCCCAGGACGTTAAGGTACGCACGATCACTACGGGCGTGCTGACCGGGATAATCACTAAAATGATCGATCTGAATCTGTCATCAGGTTCTCAAATTCCTCAGATTTTTCATTGCCACTGCAGCATTTTGAGCTACCCTCTCGATGGTAAACTTTGTCGGTCACGGATGATGGACAATTTGGCTTGAGTCCATTGATTCTTTGGTGCTGCCGTGATCAATCAACATTTTCAACACCTGAAAGTCTTTTCGGGACCAACCTCGAGGTTGGCAAGGCGGGTGCAAGACCCATCGAGTGGCTCCGCGCCGCTCGAGATGCTTTGTGGGGCCTTTGCAGCCGCGACCGGATATCCACTCAAGTGGATTCCCTCCATCGAGCAAAGTGTGCCGAGAGGAGCTTCCACGTCTCAGGGCGACTTGGCGGAATGGCCGGTAGAGGTGGAGACAGAGCATGGCACGGCTTCGGGACAACTCCAAATGGATGTTCGCGAGCGTGACCAGAATCTTCCGAATCAGACCGATGTTGTTGCGTTGGCCAGCTTGCTTGCCGGGTTAGTAAGCCAGTTAAGCGAGGCTCAGTGTGCACTCCGTAGCAGTACCGCAGAACTTGCTTCCCAGGCATCGACGAATATCCAGATCAAACGTAGCGGCCCGTTGGGAAAACGCATCGAGTCGGTGTTGAAGGGGGCTGTCGAATCACTCGATTGTGCCGCTGCCGGCATGTACTTACTCGATGAGGAGACCACCGAACTACAGTTGCGGGCAATCTGGGGGCTCTCCAAAAACAGTCTGGTATCGCCTCCACGGCCCCTTGAAGGAGCGAATGCGGATCTCGAAGCGATGTTGGGCCACGCCGTGGTACTCACGAGCAACGCCTTATTTGATTTGTGGAATGTTCCCGAAGAAGATTTTGGATCCGCAGTCTGTGTGCCTATCTCAACCGCATCGAGCGTGCTGGGAACTCTTTGGATTTTTGATCACGAGCCGCGTGATTTTGAGGACCGGGAAACAAATTTGCTCGAGATTCTGGCAGGCAACCTGTCGGTTGAATTGGAGCGGGAGACTCTCTTGCGCCGGAATCGGTGACAAATCCTGCCGACTTGACTTCCAGGCACAGCGATCTTTAGACTCAAGGCTACTCTGAGCCATTCAGAGTCTAGAATTGCCAAAAGCTGCGGCTGTGGCGGAATTGGCAGACGCGCTAGGTTGAGGGCCTAGTGTCCGTTAAGGACGTGCTGGTTCGACTCCAGTCAGCCGCATTGACGATGTGATCTCGGAAAAGCGTGTGATCTTGATCGCATGCTCGATTTGCGTGAGACACAAAGTCTTACACAAGGAACCATTGTGCCATGATCGCCTCCGGAATTTTCTTCTGCCTGTTGTTCTTGCTGATTTCAACGCTTAGGCGTCATGCGTGGCTGTCGGTCATTTTCTTCTTCATGACGCTTGGGGCAATCATCCTGCTGTTTCTGCACCACGCTACCGATTCGCTGCACCTGAATCTTTGAGATGAGAACATACTCTCAACCGCCTGGAGTCGGCATGTCTATACCCAACGACCCACAAACCA
>JABABY010000105.1 GCA_014237955.1 Planctomycetota bacterium | reverse complement strand
ACACCGCAGCTTTTTTACTGAGCAGCCGCTCTAGCGGCATCAACGCCCAGCAGATTGTTGTCGATGCCGGCATGTCGATCAATTACTTCGACCGGGATATCGTTACCCGGAGCGTCAAGTAATGTCAGCCGCTGCGTAATGCGTTTTGCGGCAATCCGTATTGCTGCAATTAGTTTCGCAAATACCAAAGACCGCCGATTTTTTCGAAGACGATCTTGTGTCGAGAAAAGTTCTTAAGGCCGATCGGATATTGCGCAATGTTGCCATCGGCACTCATTTCGGGCTTCTTGTCCTGAATCTCCTCCAGCAAGAGAGTAACCCGGGCTGCGTGGTCTTTTGCAAAGCCACGGACGAGTTCTGCGACTGTTTTCTGCTTGAGGATTTTTTCTAGCTCATCCGGCACGGCGTAGTGCTGGATAAATTGTTCAAATTCGTCTGCCTGAATCAGCGACAGGGCATGTGGGATAGCAGTGGCGAGGTCTGCTTGGGGATTGGCTCCCTTGGAATCGGTCGACGGAGCGGTGATGGCAAGAAGAACGAGAAGTGAGTAACTCATGATTCTTTCTGATGGTTTGCCGTAGCAACGTTCCGGGGCTGCACATTGCGCCCCGCTGGTATGTTGTTGTCACTTTCTTGTAACTTTTCGACCTTACTCTGTTTCTTCGACCACCCAGATGTTGCGATAGCGGACCGGGTTGCCGTGGTCCTGGAGGTGGATAAATCCCGGTTCGGCACCTTCCTTCAAGGGAGATGCTGCGGTTGCATGTGGGAGTTCGATATCGTTATGGATTGGCACTCCATTGTGCCGTACCGTGACGCGGGCATTTTGGGTCTTTTGGCCCGACGCGTCGTACTTCGCTGCTTTAAAAAGGATGTCGTACGTTTGCCAAGCCCCCGGTGGATAGCACATGTTGATCGCGGGGTGGGCAATTTTGTAGATGCCCCCGCATTCGTTATCGCGGCCTTCGAGGCCAAAGGAATCGAGCATTTGGATTTCGTAACGACCCTGCAGATAGCAACCGCTGTTGGCTCGTGCCTGACCGCGATTGTGAGGCTCAAACGGGAGATAGAACTCGAGGTGCAGTTGATGGTCCCCGAAACGCTCTTTGCTGTTGGCCCCTTCTTTAAGCAAGCCATCGGCAGTCATTTCTGCTGGCCCGCGATTGCGACTGCGGACCCAGGCATCGGCCGAGGTGCCATCGAAAAGTACCTTTGCAGTCTCGGGAGGCTTTTGGCCGAGCGTCGGACTTTTGCGTTGGACCTGAGTGAGTTCTCCCAGTCGTTTTCCATCCTTGCCCAGCAGCACCATTTTGTCGCCTCGAATTGTGCCATCGGCATACTTGCCTTTAAAGGTAATCCGCCCGTTTTTAGCAACGGTGGTCACTTCTTCCGATTTGCTCCCATCCCAGCCATCTCCCGGCAATCCACCCGTAAAGCCAATTGCACGGAATGTGCCATTGCCCAGGGCAATCACCTGAACCGCAAGCCGCTTGGGTCCATTGCTGCCCGGGACCGTTCCGGAATACTCGCCCTGGATCGAAATATCGCGATGTTCTGGTTTTGCCAATGCCTCCGTTGCCGGGAGGAGGGTCTCCGTAAGGAACAGAATCGCCGCGATCGCGGCGAAAATGCGGCCCGCCCGTGGATGCTTTGTCATGGTTCGTCCCTTTGTGCCTAAAAGATTCTTATGCGCTGCAGCAGATTTTGACATGCACTGCCGTACATTCACTCGATTATGCTCTCTGCGAGGTACTGAGGCTCTTTGCCACTGGCGGTGGGTCCGCCAGAGGAGCAGTCTGCCAATCGATGCCCAACATCAGAGCGTTGATGCCGGAACCGATGCCGAGCATCGCCACGTGATCGTCTTGCTGCAAATGACCCTGTTCGATGCCAAGGGCCATGGAGATCGGCAGCGCCACAGAGCCGGTATTGCCAAGCCACTCGACCGTGGGATAGTCGTTTTGTAGATCGAGCCCGAATGCCTGGAGAATTCGTTTTCTGTGGGAAGCGCCAACTTGATGGCAAAAGCTTTTGTTGACAGAATCGATCGACCACTCAAGTTCTTTTAGGAATTGCTTGAAAGTCTGACTCCCCGTAGCGATGCCCGCCTCTAAGAGGGTTTCTGAATCGGTTGTCATCAACGGATGCATACCATCGCCACCAGCCTCATCCGCACCGCTGTGGCAGAGTTGGTGGAAGGAGGTGTCAGCCAGGCAAGCCCCTCCCAAAATGCGATTGTCTGTCTGTGAGAGTTCGCGATCGGTCACGAGGACGGCACAGCTTGCCGAACCGATGGTCAGCGATGCAATGGCTGATTTAATACTTTCGCGTGTGAGTGTGGTATCGCTGTTGAGTTGTTCGATGGTCGTTTCTACTAGGGAACGGCTGGTCTCAGTTCCCACGACCAGGCCTGCTCGGATCTGGCCAAGTTCAATCATGTTGGCCACTTGGACGATGCCGTTGAGGACTCCGAGACAAGCGTTGCTCACATCATAGATCTGACACGATGGCTCCAGGCCAAGTTGATGGTGAACCCGACAGGCGGTGGCGGGTTCTAAATGATCCCGGCATACCGAAGCGTGGACAAGAGCGCCGATATCCCGCGGGTCGATTTCAGCCGCTTTTATTGCCTTAAACGCGCTTGCAGTACTCTTTTCACTCGGTAGTGTTCCGGGATGCCAGAATCGCCGCTCGCGAATACCGGTTATCAGTTCCAGTCGTCCAGCAGGTAGCCGCAATCGCTCATAGAGTGGTGCCAATCGCGATTCGATTTCGGCCGTAGTGACAATTTCGTCGGGGAGCGTGTAGCCAAACGACTCGAGGCAGACCGTATGATAGCGCATCGTTTGTCCGTCACTGTAGTTGGGATAGGAGGGATGGCGACACTTGATTCTATGACAGAATGCGTGAGGAAACTAGCCTCCCGTTCTTTGAGGACAAGGCGATCGGTTCGGTTGCCGGCCGGTTTTTTTGGTATGTTAGCGGTGGCTGGAACCGACAGTCGGTTCGGTGTTCGGTACCGATTTGAGAGGGTATGCAAGCACACGACCTATGCGTCTTCAGTGAGGGCGCCAGTTTTCCAAAACGATGGTCGGGTGCGAGCCGTGCGTGCGAAGCGTTTTGTGCGTCGGGGCCTATGCGCCGGATCGAGTCGCCTCCGTTTGATGCGGACACTCTGAGCAGCAGCTAGCACTCACTGCTTGCTCAACAGGTCGATGTACATACAAGGGTAGATGGGAACAGTTGGTTTTCAATAAAACTGCTTGGAAATGTCGATAAATGAGAGATGAATCAATCACCATTCATCTACGGCATTTTGAGGTGTCCATTTTCTTTTTTGCAAAAACGAGAATTTTCTGGCCGGGGGACTTGCCAGGGGCAAAAAGTTTTCTACACTCGCCGGTGACTTACATTCCTATTTGGTCGCGCTACAGGCCGCGCACAAGTAAAGGAGATTCGAAGCCGTTCGATAGGGACATCATTCTCTCCGGTAGAAAGGCGCTTCGGTGCTGCCGGTGGAAGGCTTCCTGGTTTGCGGGCACTCTTTGCCCGTGACTGTAGGTTTGGCTTAAGGCTCGTTTCGTTTTAGAGTTTTTAAGCCGGCGGACTATGCAACCGCGCAATTTGCGGCGCGAGTTGCTGGAAGGCTTCTTTTGGCACAGCAGCCATTATGGACCGCTTGTCTATTTTCGTTGGAGAGTTTTTCTTTCTCGGCGGTGGTACATCTTCTGATGCCTTGTGTGTTTCGCAAAGCAGGGTACATGAAGCACCCGAAGGAGCAAAACCTATGGATAATAAGCCGTTGATTGCAATCAATTCTGATTTCCGCACGAATAGCAAGGACACAGCATCCTTTAGCTTTCTGGCAAATGGGTATTACGATGCGGTGACCGCTGCGGGTGCCACTGCGATTGTATTGCCTCCTGTTGCCAACCGCCAAGACTTGGGCCGTTTGCTCGATCTGGTCGCAGGCGTGGTCATGGTGGGAGGTGCGGATTTAAATCCCAATAACGACGGCTTTATGAAACATCCATCTATCCGATTACTCGATGAGCGGCGGGAAGATTTTGATCGCCTTTTGATTCGGATGATTTCCGAGCGGCAAATGCCGGTGATGGGCATTGGCGTTGGAATGCAACTCCTGAATGTCCAGCAGGGTGGCAACCTGTATTTTCACATTCCAGAAGACTTGCCAAATGCGATGCCACATTCGGACCCGAGTGATAATGCACATCGGCATGGTTTGGACGTCGTAGGTGATTCGCTCATGGGACGCATTTACGGAGATGGTGAAGTGCGTGTGAACAGCATGCATCATATGGCGATCGATGAAGTTGCTGCCGGATTCCATGTGACGGCAAGAGCACCTGAAGGTGTGACTGAAGCAATTGAGAGTACCACTGAAGACTGGTTTGCGTTTGGTACTCAGTTTCATCCCGAAAGCCACTCCGCTTCAGCTCTCGATCAACGGATATTCGAAGAGTTTGTCGATGGCGTTCGCGCTGGTGGGTCGGTCCGGTTGGTTGCCTGAAGATAGGGCAACTTCCATGCACGATTTTTATAGCCCGCGCGATCCGACGCCACAGTCCGTGCCGTTGCCGATCGGTTCTCGCCCGCCGCCGTCCGGGGGTACCGATCGGCGTTTGCTGATTGGAATGCATGTCGGTACTGGCTGTGAGCAGATCACGGGGGCCCTAGTGGCGGTATCGGGTCAGGGACTGAGTGCACGGTTTGACCCGATAGAGTGCGTATCCCAGGAAGTTTCAGGCGAACTTCAGGTCTCCTATCAGCGGCTTTTGCAGGGCGGTGAAAAACAGTTGGGCGATTCTCTCCAACTGGCTGCTGCGCTCTCAAAGATGCAACTGTCGCTCGTGCGAGATCTCCTAGGGGCCGCCTCAGTTCCGGCCAGTGAGGTGCTGGTACTCGGTGTTCATGACCCGGGACTCTGGCATTTTGCCAAGAACGGTACCGTCAGCTATCTCGGACTTTGTAATGCGGCCTTTTTGGCGGAAACATCGGGTATGAATGTGGTCGATAGTTTTCCCGCCAGGGATTTGGCCGGTGGAGGCCTCGGCGGACCGGTAAGTGCGATTCCTCAGTGGCTACTCCTGCGAACGACCGACCGCACGCGTCTGCTTTTGAATGTTGGCCGGTCGGTCGAGTTGACCTATCTGCCGACTGCAGGGGTTGGCAGTGATATTCACAGTTTGCTGTCGTTTGATGTTGGACCGGGAACTTTTCTTCTGGACAAACTGAGTGCCCGCCTGAGTGCCGGGCGGTTGCAATGCGATCCCGGAGGACGTCTTGCGGTGCAGGGCAAAAAAATTCCGGAGCTTATCCGACACTGGCTAGCGGACCCTTATTTTGAAGAGGTCCCGCCCAGATGGCATCCCCAGGGAGTCCGTCCCGACTGGGAGCTGGATGAAACAGTCCGTATGGCCGCTGAGGCGGGGTGGTCGATACGGGATTTGCTTTGTACCGCCACCCATTTCATTGCCGACTGTATTGACCTCGCTATAACCTCGCAACTTCCTCCGTCGGCTGCAATTGATGATATTTTTATAACCGGGGGTGGTCAGGGCAACGGCATGCTGCTGGGTGAAATTGCCCTTCGCTTTCCGGACATGCCTCTGAGGACGATCGCAGAAATAGGTTGGCCGGCAGGGTTGCTCGAAGCGACCACGGCGGCAGTGCTCGCAGCACTGCATGTCGATATGGTTCCCGCAAATCACCCGTCGATCACAGGCACGCAGTCACCAAGGGTTTTGGGAAGACTGACCCCCGGCAGTCCTGGGGCATGGCGAACGTTGGTCGGACACCTTTACGCTACGGCACCCACACATACATCGCTCCGTAATGCGGTGTAAGGGGTTTTTGGGTTTTTGGGTTTTTGATGGGATTGGCTTTTTCTGCCGCATGTTTTGAGTAGCGGGAACTTTATTCGTTGTTCGGACATCATACAGGGTTGTTGCAGCCAATCGCATGAAATCTCTATTCCATAGGCCTTCGATTTGTTCTGCTGGACATTTGGTTCAAATCGCTACAGTTCGGTATGGCATCCTTTGCGTTGGTGGCCTCCTGTTTTGCCTTTCTCACGCAATGGGTGCAGGGGAAAATGCATCTAGCGGAATTCGCGAGCAATCGATTTCCACAGCTGCGAAGACTCACCATACATCTGCTTTGAGTTTGCCGCCGGAAAGCAAGGGAAAGATTCCCGAACGGCGAGATGATGCCCGGCCGGGACATCTTCTTAGCGAGATCTTTCACTCTTTAGGACCGTGGGCTATCTTTTTGTTGATGGTGGCCTCGGGGGTTGGACTGCATTTTCCCGAGGATCTGATTGTGATTCCGGCCGGATGGGAGATCGCAACCGGTCGATTTCCGTTGGTTGCAACCGTTCTGGCGGCCTATCTGGGCGTCGTCGGTGGCGATACCGGATGGTTTTTTCTCTGCCGGACGTTTGGTTCAAAACTACTCTCTACTCGTTGGTTTCTTAAAACCGCCCATCCACGGAGGATTTTGGAAACCAAAGCGATGTTCGACCGCTACGGATTTCTGGTGTTGTGCGTTGCGCGTCTTGTTCCTGGAGCCCGTACGCCTTCGATTGCGGTGGCGGGACTCGTGCATTTGCGCTGGAGTATCTTCTTGTTTGTCGAGTTGCCCATGACGATCATTACTGTCGGTGTGCAGCTTGCGTTCGGTTACTTCGCGGGGATAGGTATTGTCCATGCGTTGCACCGATGGCACACGTTAACGATGGGTGTGGGAATCGCACTCATCGTGGCAGCGGTGGTTGGCGTTCTGGTGGTTCGCCGACAAATGGCCAAGGGGAAACTTCGTCTACCGCGGGCAAAAGTCGCATGGCTCCGTGAAATCCGTGGTGGCTCACGCTATGCCGTCAGGCGGGATCGCCAGGCGGCCAACATCGCCGCTGCATCCTAACGCGGCGACCTGCAGCGTCGATCGGATCAACCTTGGCCCGAAAAGAGAAGCAATTTGACAATGAAAGCGACGAGGGCC
>JABABY010000104.1 GCA_014237955.1 Planctomycetota bacterium | reverse complement strand
AGCCGCTCCATCCTTTCTGAGGTGCTGTGATTAATACATCCACGCCGACGGAATCCATGTCGATCCAAATGGCTCCGCTGGCGATACAATCAAGGACCAATAGTCCGCCCA
This sequence comes from Planctomycetota bacterium, assembly GCA_014237955.1. Classification (GTDB taxonomy): domain Bacteria; phylum Planctomycetota; class Planctomycetia; order Pirellulales; family UBA7805; genus UBA7805. The sequence continues at coordinate 6,922 of JABABY010000104.1, read as the reverse complement.
CGGAATGAATCGCATCTGCGAGGCCGGCAAGATATGGCTCCGGAAGCATTATTCCGGAAGATGTCTCCACATGGGGACAAAACAGAAGTTGCGGCTTCTCCGAGCGAATCGTATCGACCACCTTGTCAAAACTCGGGGGGGCAAAAGGGGCGTTCGGGCCTGAGTCGATCGGCATGGCCTTGAGTACAGCTGCGCGCGAGGAAATATTCCCAGTCTCAATTATCTGGCTCCAGCGATAGCTAAACCAGCCGTTCCGCAAGATAAGGCAGGATTGGTCGTTCGCGAATTGTCGCGCAACGGCTTCCATCGCATATGTTCCACCGCCGGGAACAAGTACTGTGGCAGACGCCGAGTAGGTATTCTTCATTGCCTCCGAAATGTCACACATCACCTGCCTAAACCGCGCCGACATATGATTCAACGAACGATCAGTAAACACTACCGAATATTCTAAAAGCCCCTCAGGATCAACAACTCGTTCTGAATCGGACATCGGCACCACCCTAGTAAGTATTGTGCATCGCGTATTGCATGAATTAAGCCGGAGACAATCACCGGCGGAGGAAGGTCACTCGCAGACGCAGTCGACCTGATAGTGAACGCGCCCGGTTGCGTTATCCCTAACGGCTTCGACACCATGAACCTCATGTTCAAATCCGGGGAAACGGCTATCAAAGTCAGCAAGGATGTTGAGGAATTTCAACAGCAACGGCGTGCGATTGGAGTCAATCCGCTCTCCGGGCATAATTATCGGAATGCCGGGTGGATACGGTACGATCATCACCGCCGCGGTCCGCCCCTCCGATTCCGAAAGCGGAACCCGATCAACCCTACCGCTAACCATCGCAGTAAATGCGTCACTTGGAAGCATCACCTGTTCGGGGAGTGTGCCATACACATCAGCGGAAACTGCGGCAGCATCAGAGTTGCGAAGAAACGTGTGCATCTCATTTGCTAGGCCTCGAAGTGTTTTTCCTTGATATATTTCCGGATACTGCTCGACTAGATTCGGAAGAATGTCGTCGAGCAGTTCATTTCGATCGTAATGCTCCTTAAGTTGAAAGAGTTCTGAAAGAAGTGTTCCAGATTTGCCGCGCGAAATGCCTAGAGAAAACAATACGAGCGCGGCATAGTTGCCAGTCTTTTCGACAACGATTCCTTTGTGTCGCAGGAAGAGTGACACAAGTGCAGCGGGAATACCCCAGTCTTGCCAATTCCCGCCGACATCCAGACCCGGTGTCATGATGGTGACTTTTATAGGATCGAGCATCACAAAGTTATCTTTAAGCGATCCGTATCCATGCCAAGGGGCGTTCGATTCGAGGAGCCAGAACGATGTATCGTTAGTGACGTCATCGCCTTCTCTCTGAGCACTAGAGAGCGGTGCTGTCGCGTGGCAGATCGGTTGATTCTCAATACCTGGGGGCTGAAATATATCAAACCACCACCCATCTCTTTCTTTCGCCATGGATTCATGAATCTCGGCCATCTTTCGGCGAAATGTCACCGCCTCCTCGATGGCATCCTGCATCAATGTGCGGCCCTGTCCATGCTGCATCATTCGCGTGGCAACATCGAGGGAGGCAATCAGGCCGTACTGTGGCGACGTAGAAGTATGCATCATAAATGCCTCATTGAATCTCTCATGATCCACCCTGCGATCGGGCGAAACGTGGCGGTCTCGAATATGAAGCATCGAGCACTGGGACAGTGCGGCAAGCAATTTATGTGTGGATTGTGTTGCAAAAATAACCGGGGCACCTTCTTCACCATCCGTGGAATGCATGCCGTATCTACCAGCATAGACTTCGTGAAAACGGGCGTAGGCGTACCATGCTTCATCAAAATGAAGGTTCTCCGTTAGCCCGCAAAGCGATTGCTCAACACAAGGCGCGTCGTAACAAAGGCCATCGTATGTTGAATTGGTCAGCACCGTCATCGCGAGTGATTCCGGACCGTCCCCTTCAATGAGTAGGCTTTCTCGCATTTTTTGGCGAATGGACTCGGACGAGAACTGATCCGCCGATACGGGGCCAATGATGCCGTGCCGATTTCGGGCAGGAACAAGATAAATGGGCACGGCACCGACCATTTGAATAACCTGCTGCAGGGACTTATGGCAGTTGCGGTCAACAAGAACCACATCGCCTCGCGTCACTCTGCCATGCCAGACAATCTTATTGGCCGTTGATGTTCCGTTAAGCACAAAATATGTCTTGTCCGAATCGAATGTCTTTGCAGCATTCCTCTCTGCCTTCCCAACGACGCCGCTATGTTCGTTCAACGATCCAAGTTCCGGCACCGAAATAGACAAATCGGCGCGAAATACTTTCTCCCCATAAAAATCATGAAAAAGACGTCCGGCCGGACTTTTTAAAAAGGCGACGCCACCCATATGGCCAGGAGTGTGCCAAGCATACCGATACTCACTGGCGTATTGCTCAATCGCCCTGAAAAATGGCGGCAACAATTGGTTTTCATATCCAACGATTGCCTGTTGGATTCGTCCGGCCATAAAATCCGGACTGTCTTCACAGGTCCAAATGTAGCCGTCGATCGATCGAAGAATGTCGGTCGGTATTCCCTCTACACAAAGTCGGTCGGTAGCAAGGAGAATCGGAATCGCATGATTTCGCCGGCGGATCCTATGAATGAGAAGTTTTACTAAATGTTCGCCGTCAATTCTTTCGTCCGTAAGATCCCAGTCAGCCAGAATGCACCCAATGTCAGGATCAGATAAAAATCGTTGCCATCCATCTTCATAGGAGGCCGCGCAGATCGTTGCAATTTCTAATGCCGCCAATGCATCGACTAACCCGCGCAGAGCTTCCCCAGGGGCCGATCCATCGTGAAATTCATCGTCAATGATCAAAACGTGCATTACTACCTTCCTTAGATGCAATCTTATTGTTCAGGTCATTCTAATAGATCGCGATCCATTATGGAGATGCCTCCAAGCTCGGCACCGGAAAAACGTGGGATGAGGCATTCATGGAAGCCCGGTGGTCGAAGAAAAATGATGAAGTTTCCAATAGGAGCAAGTTTTACGGAATTGGGGGCCGACGAAAACATGGCCTGACCTGCTACAATCGGTACCTCGAATCTTGAATTCATTGGGGACTAACAGATGTGGCTCTTTACACAGTGGGGGTTTTTTAGTTGCGTCTGCGCGCGAGAAGGCGACGGGGCGCCCCAAGAACCGGTCGACCCACAACACATCATGGTTCGCACAAGGGTGCGATCACACCTCGAATCCCTTCAGGCACATCTTCCGGATCTTATCGGCGGCTGTGATATTATGGAAACGACCGATGCGGAATATCCGTTTCGAATTCACATAAAAAAATCGATCTGGTCTCAGGTCATGATGAACCTCACGCAAGAGATCGATTACGATAATTTCGCGAGCGCCATTGAAAACAAGCCGTGTTTTGAGGACCCCGGTTATGTCACAGAGTTGAAAAAGATCCGGAATATCATGCAGTCTGACAATTCCGCAGATGCCTCGCCCCGAAAAACGGCAAATCAGAAATAGTAAATCCCTTGCTCGCGTTTTAGGTTCGACGGCCAATGCTGGGGCTCCCAACAGTTCTTGGCGCATGTGCTGATTTTCAAACTACACCAGCCTATGCTCCTATACGGATGAGATAGAAGGCGTAACGCATGGCAAATGACAACTCAAAGGTAGCTTATCTCATTTTTGACATCGAAACGGTTGTCGACGGCGACATTGTTTCGAAAGTTCGTTATCCGGATGAGGGGCTATCGCCTCGCGCTGCTCGGGAACGGTTCGCCAAAGAACGCCTGGAAACCCGTGGAAGCGATTTCATTCCCCATTCGTATCAGATACCGATCTCTATTGTTGTCGCCAAAGTCGCCAAAGATTTCAGCATTATTGACATCGTGGCACTCGATGAAAACGAGTGTAGGCCCCATATTCTGACCAAAGACTTTTGGCACGGATGGAAGGCATATGTATGTCCGGCTTTTGTGACATTTAACGGCCGCGGCTTCGATCTCCCGGTGATGGAGGCAGCCGCCTACCGATATGGCGTCAGTATTGCCAAATGGCTCGTCCCCCGTGGTCGTCTTCATGATCAGCCTAGATACCGATATAACTCCGGAGGGCATATCGATCTTTATGAAATGCTTACTAATTTTGGTGCGGCGCCATTTCATGGAGGCTTAAACCTTGCCGCATCCCTTTTAGGGAAACCGGGCAAGATGGACGTCAGCGGCTCAGATGTCCAATCGCTATATGATCAGGGCAAGACTGCCGAAATTGTTGCTTACTGCCGCTGCGATGTCCTCGATACCTATTTCGTCTTCCTCAGGACCCGCGTGCTTACCGGCGAAATAGATCTCGAACGGGAGGCCGGGTTAGTCAACGAAGCAAAAGCATGGCTCCAGGAGAGGGCCACGGACGTTTCAGGCTATCAGAAATATCTCGATTCCTGGGGGGACTGGACCAATCCCTGGCCGGAACGGGAATAGTACCGCAACAATGCCGGTTTCCTCGCTCGGTCCGTTTGACTTGCTCGCAAAATCCTTTAAGCACCTGCCATTGAATTCCTTAGATCGCTGCCGGACAATATTGTTAAACCGCTTACACTCGGACATCGCGGAATCGCAACATGGTCGAAATTTTTCTAATCGCAATAATACTACTTCTCCTCGTAGTTCTCGCTCTACTTGCTAAATCCACAAATACCGATTACAGCTCGACTAACGACGCGCTCATCCAGCGGTTCGATTCCGCCGATCGATCCCAGGAACGACTCGAGCGCAATGTGGTAGAGCAAATTGGCAAAAACCGGACGGAGCTTCTCGCGGTGACTCGCGATGGACGAAAAGAGCTTAGTGAATCGGTAAAGGCTTTTGGAGACACACTTCACAACCGTTTGACGCAACTAACATCTGCCAACGACCAAAAACTAGAGAAAATCCGTGAAACCGTCGAATCAAAACTGACGGCGCTCCAGCAAGACAATTCCAAAGCACTGGAGAAGGTGCGGAATACTGTCGACGAAAAACTTCAGGGGACCCTCGAAAAGCGACTTGGGGAATCGTTTAAGCTGATTAGTGAGCGATTGGAGAAGGTCCACCAGGGACTCGGCGAGATGCAATCATTGGCTAGTGGTGTCGGGGATCTCAAGCGAGTGTTAACGAATGTTAAAACTCGAGGTACCTGGGGGGAGGTGCAGTTGGAGGCACTTCTGCGACAAGTTCTCGCCCCTGAGCAATTTTCTAAAAATGTTGCAACCCTTGGGTCTGGCGATCGCGTCGAATTTGTGATCAATCTTCCAGGCCATAGTGCACAAGATAACGATGTCGTCTGGCTTCCAATCGATTCAAAATTTCCGCTCGAAGATTATCGCCGTTTGATAGACGCACATGAAAAGGCAGATGCAGAGGCGGCGGCAAAATCCTCTCGCGCAATAGAAGCATCCATCAAGGGTTCGGCGCGAACCATTGCTGAAAAATATCTCGGGCCTCCTCGCACTACGGATTTTGGTATCATGTATCTTCCCATTGAAGGACTATATGCCGAGGTCATCCAGCAACCGGGCCTGTGTGAACTGCTGCAGCGGGAATACCGGGTGAGCCTCGCCGGGCCGACGACGCTTGCGGCACTGCTCAACAGCCTACAGATGGGATTTCGCACCCTCGCAATCCAGCAGCGATCGAGTGAGGTCTGGCAAATCCTTTCCGATGTTAAAACCCAATTTGGTCTGTTTAGTGAAGTACTCACAAAAGTTCAAACGAAATTGAATCAAGCATCAACCTCCATTGATGCGGCCTCCGTCAGGACACGCGCAATCGAGCGAAAGCTCAAGGATGTCGAGGAACTTCCAATTTCAACCTCTGAAGAGATATTGGGGATTTCTTCTGGGGATGAGTCTTTGTCCGATGAGACCCAGAAGGCAAAAGAGGCCTCTCGCTAAAGTCATGCCTAGAAGCCACTTAGGACATCATTAAATTTCTTAGAGTTTTTTGTCCGTTTTTCAATTCAGACGGCAATGTACTCGTAGAAAGCAAGATGGTTGTTTTACCTAGCAAGTTTATATCGCTTGCCGGCACTCGCCGCACATTGATCGAGACACTTTAAGACGTATACATCCGTTGTTGGTATGAAACAATAATTTGCCCCTCGATATGTCGCAGGTAAAATGGATATACCGGGCGAGCTTATCCGTATTCTCGGTAAGGTCATGGGGGTATCACCCGTAGTGTTGGGGATGCTGAAATGCAGTACGACTTGCGATTTGTCAAAGGCGGATGCGTAGGACGCACCGTCTTGGTTGGTGAGAACCAACACATTGTCCTAGGGCGTTCTCGAGACGCTTCCATCCAGTTTCAGGATCCGATGGTTTCCCGGCATCACTGCGAAATCGCAAATTCCCAGGACGGCCTTTCTGTTTTTGACCTCAAGAGCTGGAATGGGACGTATGTTAACGGGACCCGTATTTCCAGCCCCACACGACTTAACAATGGCGACAAGGTATCCTTTGGCAAAACGCTTCTTCAAGTCCAGACGGCACCCACAAATAGCGATCCAAATGACAACAACGCGAAATCCTTTTGTGCCGACAGTAGTACTCGAGATGGATGGCGTCCTGAGAAAGGGTGGCCCGACACTCGCCCAGACGCTGCCGCGATGAAAGCAGCAGCAAATTGGGATCCGAACATGATCCCTGATTTTGTGATCGAGTCGCGTATTGGCGGTGGTGCAGTGGGGACTGTCTATCAAGCGACCGACAAGCGAAACGACCGATCGATTGCGTTGAAGATAGTGGATTCTTTATACGCATCCAGTCCGAATGGGATTAAACGTTTTCTCCGCGCTGCTCGTATTTGCAGGGAATTGCGGCATCCTAACATCATGCAAATTTACGAGGTTGGCGATTCAAATGGCTCTTAT
>JABABY010000103.1 GCA_014237955.1 Planctomycetota bacterium | reverse complement strand
AATTGATGAACCTGTTCCGGTACAAGATCGAGCGTAATCGGGTTCCAAAACACGAAGCGAGATGTAAGACGATTCAAAACTGGCCTGTGGAACCAATTATTCCATCGTTTTGGCCATCTTATGGAGTGGTTGTCCATGACGCCGGAAGAAAAAATGGATCGCATGGATGATTTGCTTTCCCATGTTTGGGTCGTACGGACCTTCATTAAACATTCGGAAGAAGCAGAAGAGGAGGAGGGATTGCTTGAGGTGCAGCGCGTTCTCTACGACTACATGTTGGCACTGGGGCCTGCTCTAAAAGCGCGCGATTCAGCAAGCTACCTCAAGCAAGCGGCCAAGAAGTATCCTCGCTTGCGCGAAGCAGTTGCTCAGTTCCGTCAGTTACAGCCCGAGATTTCCACGCACACCAATTTTCAGATGGCCCGCCAGTCGCTGGAAGTCGCCGTTGGCGAAGTGGGTCAGATGGTCGAGGCCTCCTAGCGTGTCCGGCTGTCGAAATGGGTCTATGGACATCTGGAGTTGGATTACGTTCTTTTTCTCCAATCCCCATAGTACCCCAGGCCATTCTGTGTTGGCAGTAAAGGTTTGTATCGTGGGGCTCTTTTGTCCGGGTCTGCATAATGCGACAATAGGCTTTTGTCCGTGAGGGAGTTTCTATCGATGTCCGAGTCGTTTACAGAGGTTTTGGAAGTATTTGACAATCAATTTCCTGAACGGGACTATTCCATTCAGATTGTCTGTCCAGAATTTACTTCACTCTGTCCTAAAACGGGACAGCCCGATTTTGGCGTCCTGACGTTTACCTACATCCCCGATAGGTTCTGTGTGGAACTCAAGAGTCTGAAGATGTATCTCCAGCAATTCCGCAACGAGGGGATTTTTTACGAGCATGCCACCAATCGGATCGTGGACAATTTGGTGGACTCTATCAAACCTCGCAGATTAAAATGCGAGGCAGCCTTTACTGCCCGGGGGGGCATCACAACCAAAGTAACGGTTGAATATCTCCAGGAGACGGATTGATCTATGGTTGAAGATGCGGAAGTGATTTTAAGCGGATTTGCTGACGAAGCAGCTAACCACAAAACAGCAGTAGAGCAGTTTGCAGCCTTTGCAGCGGTTGGACTGCAATTTTACAGTATTCGTTTTATGGATGTTGGTAATGGCATCAAAAACGTGATGAAACTGACAAAGACGGAAGTCACCAAAATTCGTCACCTTGAGGATGAATATGGGATGAATGTCTCGTCGATTGGATCACCCATTGGTAAGGTGAAACTGAAGGATGTTGAGGATGGCACTAAAAATCCGTATGTGCCGTTCCAAAAATATTTAGCCAAAGATGTCCGCAAAGCATGCGATTTGGCACACGCCTTTGAAACGAAATTGATTCGCGGTTTTTCCTTCTACCATCCCAGGGAGAGCGATCCAACCGAACACCTAACACAAACGATCGATCAGTTAGGGCAGATTGCGGAAATGTGCCACCGTAGCGACTTGACTTTTGGACTTGAGGTGGAGGCGAACCTAGTAGGCCAGACGGGCGAGCTATTAGCGGAGATTCATCGTCAAGTGAATCATCCTGCTTTGGTTCTGATTTTTGATGGTGGTAATCTGGTGACGCAGGGTTTTGATACTTTTGAGGTTTTTAATCAGTATCAAGCTATGAAGCATGCCATTGGCTGGCTACATATCAAGGATTATCGGCATCCGGGCGAGAGAACGAGGATAGAACATGTTGATGAAGAGGCGTTGCGACATTTTGTGCCAGCCAAAATGGGACAGAGTGGTCACGAGATGATTTTGGAGGATTTTCGTGAACGGTTACCGAAACTGACCAAGCGGCTCAAGCGGCGGGGAATTCCCGGTGTGTTCGTAGATCTGGAACCACATCTGAAGGGTGGAGGTCAATTTGGAGGTTTCAGCGGTCCAGACGGCCTGGGGGTCGCCTTGCGTTCTCTTTGTCAGATACTCGATTTTGTTGGAATCGGTTACCACCTCCGTGACTTTGAGGATGTGCGGGCGACGCGGGGATTCTAAAATCGCACATTCAAATTTCTGGTAGTCTTTCTCTCAGCTAGCGAATGATTGGCCCGCGGTGAGATTCACAGAACATTTTGTCTTCTGGAATCGCGGTGTGGATTGGAGCCCGAATGACGGGAAAGAAAAGCACCCTGCTTGAGTCTCTAAACTCAATCAAAATAAGTCTTTGCAGATCGTGATAGCATCGCGTATCGGGCAGCTGGGCCCTGTCGGCAGTTGTCAGTGTCTCGGTAAGAGACAAACTGTCCGAAAAACGGCTGTATATCTGTGCCGATTTTGTCGATTACACGAAGGCAGGCGATGGTGTGCACTCTGTTCGAGAATCTGTGTATTGATTCTGGAAGGGTGTCCTCCCGCTCGGTAACCACCGTACATGAACGACACGACGAGTTTTGGGATCGCCATAAGCCATTGTTGACAAATAGGATACGTAAATATCTGTTGGCTATGGAGATAGAACCGAGAAAAAAGCAACGCCGTGAAACCCTGTGAGCGGTATTGCGTACTATTATTTAGGATGCTCAAGCAAGAAACCATCGCCCCGGGCCTTTAGGTGGAGAATCATCAGTGCTCGGTGCATTCGTTTAATTTTGAGGATGAGACCACTATGGCGAGAAAAGACGAAATTTTACGTATTCGCGATGTTCTTCTTGTCCGTCGCGATGCACTTCGCCGGGCACTCTCTGGCGATTTAAGCCTTTTGTCCGAATTGCGGAACCAAGGAACGGGCGATGTGATTGATGCAGCGCTTGACTCGGCACAGGGTGAAATCAACTCGCAGTTAGCTGAAGTCGAAAGTCGCGAGTTGGCGAATATTGAAAAGGCGTTGGATAAGATTCGGGAAGGTAGCTTTGGTAAATGTGAATATTGTCCAAAAAAGATTCCTCTCGCCAGGCTCAAGGCGCTTCCTTATGCCACGACCTGTATCGATTGCCAGCGACTTTCTGAAGAAGGGCGTTTGGACACCAGTGGCGATGCTGATTGGAGTCGTGTGTTGGATTCTGGAAGTGATAATGAAGCGACGTTCAGTGATATAGAAATGGACGTATCTTGATTTCAGCGAGTCCGATGAGCTATAAACACGGACTCCACTGAGTCAACGAATTGCCGACCAACGGCGGTATTCCATTAGCTAGAGATCTTTAGCCTCCGCAAAGAATACATTAGGGGATGATGTTTATGGTGCCACCGGAAGCACCCCTGCTACAACGAGTTTGGCAGGCAGCGGCATTTAGTTGCTCTCTCCTTTTGTTCTGTGGTGGCACCGTTCAGGCTCAGGGGCCTTCTCGAGGTCTTTCTGAACAAGAGCGCCAAAGGCTCTATCAAGAACTATCTGTTGAAACCTCTACGCTTCAACATCAGGCAGGTGTTCTTAGAAAAGTCGTCAAGCTGGTACGTCCCGCTGTGGTACACATTGAGGTCGACCCGGGAGGCCGTAAAAATAGACATCTGGACGAGACAGGATCGGGAGTCATTATCAAAGAAGGCAACGATCACTATATCCTCACAAATCGACATCTTGTTCGCTATGCCGATCCGAATGAGATCACCATTGCTCTCTCGGATGGACGGGAGATACAGCCTGACAAAGTCTGGGCCGATGCTGGTACGGATGTTGCGATCATGCACGTCAAGGGCAAGCGATTGGTCGCAGCCCGGATCGGTGACAGTGCCAAGACGGAGATTGGGGATTATATCATCGCGATTGGCAGTCCTTTTGGACTGAACCATTCTGTCACGCATGGGATCGTTAGCGCGAAGGGTCGCCGAGATTTGGAGTTGGCGACCGACGGTGTTGAATATCAGGACTTTCTGCAAATTGATGCTTCGATCAATCCGGGAAACAGTGGTGGTCCTCTCGTTAATTTGCGTGGCGAAGTTGTGGGAATCAATACTGCGATTGCAAGTACTTCGGGGCGCAACGAAGGGATTGGTTTTACAATTCCTATCAATATGGTAATGGCCATCGCGCGGCAATTGATTGCGCATGGTGCAGTCGAGCGAGGCTTTCTTGGGGTTAGTCTTGATTCACGGTTTGGGGCTGCCGCCGCTGCTGATTTGGGGCTCGAATCACCCCAGGGCGCGCGAGTGAAGGCGGTCACTTTTGACTCAGCCGCAGCAAAGGCAGAACTTCAAGAGGGTGATGTCATTTTGCGTTTTGATCAAATCTGGATTGAGAGTGACCTCCATCTCATCAATCAAGTCAGCCTGACACAGGTCGGAAATCCGGTCCCCTTGCTGGTTTACCGTGATGGGAAGACTGTCCAATTAATGGTTACGGTTGGCAAACGACCTTAATGGGTCGGGGCGTTCACTTGCTGCCGGATACCGTCAGAACTTTTTGGCGGTGTTGGCGAGACCCCTCAAGATGCAGTCCATGACGGCCGAAGCATCCACGTCAGTGGCGACATCCATATTGGCTCGCCATTGAGGATGTTCGCGGCGATCAAAAACGGTTGCCCCGTGCGTTAATTCCCCAAGAGTTTCCACATCCCCTGACATTGCTTCGGTTTTGAATAATTCGGGGTGCAGGGCAGCAACGAGGGCCACCGCATGATGTAAGTGGATCCCTTCCAGTCCAAGCACCATGTGATGGGATCGGAAGACATACGGAAGAAGGGTTCTTAATAGTTTTCCTGATGGCGTCGTAATATCAGGGACTTCATCCATTTGATCATAGGTCATGATCACTTGTTGCGTGACATCCAGCGGTATGAGTGTTTTGGTAGTGGCAGAGTGAAAAACTGCTTTTGCAGATTCAGGGTCACAGTAGATATTGAATTGAGCGGATGGAGTGACGTCGCCGATGTTCAAACCACCACCCATGATATGAATTTGACCTATAAGACCTGTCAGATCTGGTTCACGGGCCAAGGCACGCGCTATATTTGTTAGCGGCCCGAGGGAGATGATGGTGACATCATTCGGTGCTTTACGGATCTCCTCACAGATGACTTTTTCCGAAGGATGCTGGTGGTGCAACTCTGAGACTTCCAAGACGGTATCACCGAGTCCATTTGCTCCGTAAAGTGGCCGCAAATCTCCTAGATGCCCTTTGTCAGCCTCTCGTGCCACTCCAATCCGAGGAAATCGCGGAGGGTCCAACTGTTCGATGATCGCCTGTACATTGCGGGTGGCCTGCTGGGCAGACACCGATCCGGCTGTCGTGGTCACAGCAACGGTTTCGAGTTCTGGATCAAAGAGGGCAAGACAAAGGGCAACGAGGGCATCAATATTCGGGTCGATGTCAAGAATGATCTTCCGGGCCATTGGATTGTCTCGTCAATATTCCCACATGTGAGGCGCAAAGAATCCGGTTGACCGATGGGAAGGTCCATCCACTGCCGATTTTAGGTAGCAGTGGAGATGATAACAAGGGGAAATTGCGTCCGTAGCATGCTGTCCTGAAATGTAAACGGAGTTTACAATCATCGCGGCGGTGGTTTGATATCCTGCAAAAAGATTTGGGAGACGATGTTGTGATCGAAGATATTTTAGGTCGCGTTTCGTCGGGCGAAGACTTGTCGATGGCAGAAATGGCCGATGCGATCGGCAGTATTATGCAGGGAGATTGGAGTGATGCTCAAATTGCAGTCCTATTGACTGCTTTGAGAGTTAAGGGAGAGACCGTAGCGGAAATTGCCGGTGCTGCAATGGCGATGCGTTCCCATATGACGCGCATCCATTCGACACGGACCGGGATCGTCGATACCTGTGGGACCGGTGGAGATGGTTCCGGCACATTCAACATTTCTACAGCTGCTGCGTTTGTGATTGCCGGAAGTGGTGTACCTGTTGCCAAACATGGTAACCGCAGTATTACGAGCAAGACCGGGTCTGCCGATGTTTTAGCAGCCTTAGGGATCCAAATCGAAGCACCCGTTCATGTCGTTGAGAGGTGTCTCGACGAAATTGGTCTCTGCTTCTGTTTTGCTCCTTTGTTACATCCGTCGATGAAAAATGTGGCGACAGTTCGAAAGAGCCTTGGTGTTCCCACTATCTTTAATATGCTTGGACCGCTTTGCAATCCGGCATCAGCACCCTATCAGCTTCTTGGCGTTGGCAAGCTGGAGATTCGCCAGCTGTTGGCCGAGGCTTTGAATCGACTCGGTACCCAACGAGCACTGATTGTGACAGGCGAAGATGGTCTCGATGAAGTGACGCTTGCCGGAGCCACGCACGTGCTAGAGGTGCGTGATGGACGGGTTACCGATTATGACTGGCGGCCCGCCGATTTTGGCCTTGCCGAAGGGACCCTTGAGGAACTTTGTGTCGACAATTCAGAGCAAAGTGCGGCAATGATCCGGGAAGTGCTTTCTGGCCAGAAGGGCAGGGCCCGTGATATTGTGATTGCAAATGCTGCTGCTGCCTTGTGGATTGCCGAGTGCGCTCCAACTCCAAGTTGCTGTGCAGAGGTCGCTGCAGCAGCGATCGATGATGGATCTGCGGCAAAGATTGTTGAACGACTCGCTGAATGGACTTCGGCTCCACAGGACTAATTGTCAGAGTGTGGCGACAGCTCCAGTACCGGGTGGTTGCCTAAAAAGGGGGGCGACGCATGAAAAGGCAAACGGAAAAGCCTGTCTGAGTAGGTTTTGCATTAAAAAATGGTTCACCGTCTCCATTGTCCGATCTTTCCATCCATACAGACGATTGTTAGAATCGGTTACCCCTGGACGAACTAGATGCTGCCATTGCATTCACGTTCTCGTCACATTATTTTTCTCCGACAAGATGAAAAAGGAGTCCCAGATGGCAAAACCTGGACGTATTGCAAAAAAAGCCAACCACGGCAAGCGGCCTGCAAATAGTAAGGCCCGGAAAGCGAAACGCAGAAGGGTAAAGACCTAGCGTGGCAAGCAAAGATCCACTGATACCATTTTCTAAGTACGACGTGGATACCGTCATCGCGGATATCGATACGATTCGTACATACAATCCTCAGCGGTACGAGATCGAGCAACTCACAGCAGTTGTTTTTGAAGACATGGAACAGCGGATGATTGTGGGCTACGTTGATACCAGCGTAGACGATTTCTGGGTGCGAGGGCATATGCCGGGCCTCCCGTTGATGCCGGGTGTG
>JABABY010000102.1 GCA_014237955.1 Planctomycetota bacterium | reverse complement strand
GTCTGGCAGCAAATCAGGTCGATTTACCCTATCGGATGTTTGTAATCAATTTGGGTCCGGATCGTGGAGAAGATGATGAGTTGGTGTTCATCAATCCAATTCTTAGTCGCCCCAAGTCGCCGGTGGAGGAAGAAGAGGAGGGGTGTTTAAGTTTGCCGGGAGTGTATGCGCCGGTGCGACGACCTTCCTCGATCCATGTTGCCGCATTCAATTTGGAAGGCGAGGAGATTTGCGCCGAATTTCAAGGTCTGCTCGCCCGTGTCATTCAGCACGAAACGGACCATCTCGATGGAGTGATGTTTATTGATCGATTGAGTGATACTGCGGAGATGGCTGTCCGAGATGAGATTGCAGAGTTTGATCGTCGCTTCGAGCAGAAGCGTGAGACGGGGGAGATTCCAAACGATGAAGCGATTGCGGAACGGCTCAAACAGATTGAAACGGTGTATTGTTGACCGACTCAGTTGGATCGCAAACATACCAGCGATGAAGAAAAACAAGGTTCCTAGGGAGCCTCTTGCGCGACCAAATTATCCAGTCAAGAACGTTTTGTGAAAGTACCATGCGAATTGTGATGATGGGTACGGGGCCCTATGCGGTTCCCACGTTGATCAAACTCTATGAATCTGCACACGAAGTGGCCGCTTTAATTACACGCCCTGATTCTGGTGGCCCTGGCGGGCGGGACATGTCGATCAACCCTCTCCGACAGTTGGCGGCTGCGGAGGGGACACCTATCCTTGATCCGGAAGATGTGAATTCGCCCGCATCGCATCTCGCACTCAATCATTTTGGTCCGGCGGTCTTGATTGTCTGTGACTACGGTCAGATTCTTAGTCCGGAAACGTTGAATATTGCAAAACAGGGCGCTTTTAATTTACATGCCTCACTGCTTCCCAATTATCGGGGGGCAGCCCCTATTCAATGGGCGATTTATCACGGGGAGACACAAACCGGCAACACAGTCATCCATATGAATAGCAAACTCGATGCGGGGCCAATTGTGGCACGACAGGTTGTTAGCATAGAACCTGAAGAAACGGCGTCTGAACTTGAGGACCGGCTGGCGATTCTCGGCGGCAACCTGGTGGAGGATGTAATCGCTGCGGTGGAAAAAGGGACACTCACGTCTCTGCCGCAAGATCAGGAAGCAGTAACCCGGGCCCCAAAGTTGACCAAATCGCTAGGGAACATTGATTGGACCCGCAGTGCAAAGGCGATTTGCAATCAGGTCCGCGCGCTTGTTCCCTGGCCGAAGACCCATACCCATTGGCTGCGAGATGCACCAGTTCCTTTGCGCGTGATTATTGAAAAGACAACTGCTGAACGGGGAACCGATCGAGTGCGTCCGGGCGAGGTGATTGAGGCCGAAGGGGATCGGCTCTTGGTAGCAACCGGAGATGGAACTTTGCGCGTGGAGCGCTTGCAACCCGCAGGTAAAAAGAGTCTCCTAGCGAGCACCTTTCTTCGAGGATATCGGATTTCCGTTGGGGATTGTTTTGGCACCCCAAAAAACAAAGATGGCTAGATTGCAAGCCAATCCTCGTTTTTGCCAAGTTCACCGCCGACATTTCACGGCCACGATTCCGCAGTGGAGGGGATCCTCGCTCCCCTCGCCCGCCATTGAGTGGTCATGGTAGGATATCCTCTCTTAAGACATCGGATCTCACTACAAGCGTTACCCTATGAAAAAACATCTTTACATCGAAACAGTAGGCTGTCAGATGAATCTTCTCGATAGCGAGTTGGTGGTAGCCAGTCTGCGCCGTCGTGGCTACAAGCTGGTCGATCGCGCACAAAAAGCCGATGTCATTCTTTTCAATACGTGCAGTGTTCGCGAACATGCTGAAGAAAAAATCTACAGTGCACTTGGACGCTTAAAACATATCAAACGGCAAAATCCACAAACGATTATCGGCGTCCTCGGCTGTATGGCACAGAATCACCAAGCAAATGTTTTTCAGCGAGCACCGTATGTTGATTTGGTTGTGGGACCAGGCCAACTGCACCAGATCCCAGGCCTACTTGATGAAGTGGCAGAGGGCACAGCACAGCGCCTTGAAGTCAGCTTGGACCGAAAGGGTTTTGCAAAAAATGAAATTGAGCAGAGCTTTGAGGCCTATGATCCACTCAGAACACCAGAAATGCGACCCTCCCCGTATCAAGCCTTTGTGAGGATTCAAATCGGCTGCGACAAGTTTTGCACGTATTGCATCGTCCCTAAGGTTCGCGGGCCGGAGCAATGTAGGCCCCCAAAGGCAATCATTGCAGAAGTTCGCCAGTTGGCGTCTGAGGGATGTCGGGAGATAACGCTTCTCGGACAAACCGTCAACAGTTATCAACACCAGAATGGCTCAATAACAACACGGTTGTCGGATCTGTTGTTGCAGCTATCCGACATCGACGGGATAGAACGACTAAAATTCGTTACCAGCTACCCATGTGATATGACAGATGATCTTCTGCAGGCGGTCGGCAGCCTGCGCAAATGCTCTCACTATTTGCATGTTCCCGCACAAAGCGGATCCAATGATATCCTCAAACGGATGAAACGAGGTTACACCGTCGAGCAGTATCGCGAAATGCTCTCTAGAATCCGCCATTATGTTCCTGACGCAACAATCACAAGCGATTTTATAGTCGGCTTTAGCGGGGAGACGGAAGCCGATTTTGTCCTAAC
Organism: Planctomycetota bacterium; assembly: GCA_014237955.1. GTDB lineage: Bacteria > Planctomycetota > Planctomycetia > Pirellulales > UBA7805 > UBA7805. The sequence continues at coordinate 4,542 of JABABY010000102.1, read as the reverse complement.
CAAGGCGTTGGTTGAGGAGTGTCGTTTTAAGAACAGTTTTATTTTTAAATATAGCGAGCGTCCAGGGACAAAGGGCGCCATGCACCACGTTGATGATGTGCCTGAACGGGTAAAAAAACAACGCAATAACGAATTATTAGATATTCAAAACACGATCAGCTACGAAGATAATCAGGTGCGAGTCGGCAAGCAGTATGAGGTGTTGATCGAGGGTCCGAGTAAAAATGCAGATAAACACAACTCATCCGGGCCCCTGGTGCAACTCGCCGGTCGCACGATGTGGGATCACATTGTTGTGTTTGAAGGAAACCCTCGCCTGATTGGTGAAATTCTTCCAGTTACCATCTACGAGGCAAATGCCTTTACTCTTTTTGGCGAGGTTCAGACCGAACATGTTGGCCCAGAGGTCTATCAGCTCTCTTCGTAACCTGGAGTGCGAGCGCATCTTTCCGTAAGAGTCCAACTCATTGCGATGCTTGAGTCGCGATGGGGGCTCTAATACGATAATGTCTATGGACAATCACACCGTTCCAAAAAATGCAATCAAAACTTGTGTGCCAAAAGAGATGGTGTGCAAGATGGGTATCGCCGATGTCCAGCGAGCGTGGACAAACTTTGCAAGCATCGTCGACTCAGGTGTGACGCTGGATCTCCTAGAGGTCCTGATAGATCAACTTGCTGATTATCTACCCCACTCAAGTGATCCGGACATGGCATTGAATAATCTTGCCAGGTTTATGAAAGCCGCCCGCACGCCACTGGCCCTAAGTGGATTGTTTGAACGCGATCCGGAAGCTTTGAAAATATTGGTACAAATGTTTTCAACGACACAGCATTTCAGCGACCTACTGATTGATGATCCCACGAGTTACGACCTACTGCGCATGACAGACGGCCAGCCCGTAAATCGGTTGACCCTCGTTGAGGAACTCTGGTCCGACTTGGAGCCACTTGAGTACGATACAAGCCAGGCAGGCGCAGTGCTGCGGCGATTTAAGCGCCACGAGTCACTCCGTGTTGCCTATGGAGATTTGATCCGTGAACAGCCGTTGGAATCGGTCACCGAGCAGATTTCTTTTTTGGCGGATGCCATTTTAGAAAGCGCCGTTCGTTTTATCTTCCGAAAACACAGAGATCGATATGGAACTCCGCGAGGACCCAAAGGGGTACCAGCAGAATTTGTTGTACTTGGATTGGGAAAATTGGGTGGATTGGAGCTAAATTATTCGAGTGACATCGATCTTATTTGTATTTACGAGCATGATGGCAGAACCGATGGGGAACAGTCGCTAAGCAATGAAGACTTTTATTGTGCAGTGGTAAAAGATCTCATTGAGATGTTAACGGGGACCATTCAACGGGGATCCCTGTACCGTGTGGATCTTCGCCTTCGGCCTGGCGGTTCGCGGGCCCCACTGGTAATGCGTGCCGCAGCAGCCAAGCAGCATTACGATCTTTCAGGGCGAACCTGGGAACGCCAAGCTTTTGTAAAAGCAAGACCAGTCGCTGGCAGCAGCGAACTGGGGCAAAGATTTCTTAGACAACTTACCCCATGGATTTATCAACGTTACTTGAGCCTAGCAGATATTACCGAAATCAAGGCACTCAAACGTCGTATTGAAGATCTTACGAAGAGCAAGGGCGAAGAGTCTCTCGACGTGAAAACGGGCCGTGGTGGTATTCGTGATATCGAGTTTGTAATCCAGTTTCTACAACTTCTCAATGGCGGTGACCTACCATCAGTCCGGACTGGAAATACGCTCGCAGCGATCACTCAACTCAGCGCGGAAGGATGTCTCAGCGATCAGGAGAAGACAATTCTTTCAGAGAATTACCGATTTTTGCGGAAGATTGAGCATCGTCTGCAAATCATGTTCGATCTCCAGACGCATCAACTCCCGCGTGGCGATGAGGAGCGTCGGAAGCTGGCAATTCGATTGGGCTATCCAGGTAATCCGCAAGAGAACCCACAGCAATGTTTTGAGGCGGACTACGAAAAAATAACGATTGAGAATCGCAGGGTGCTCGATCATCTCCTGCACGATGCCTTTGGAGACGATGCTCCTGCTGAGCCCGAGGTCGATTTAATTTTAGATCCCGATCCGCCAATCGACAAAATCGAACAAGTGTTAGGGCGTTTTCATTTTCAAAATTGTGAACATGCATATCGCAACTTAACGGAGCTTTCACAGGAATCAGTTCCGTTTCTGTCGACAAGACGTTGCCGCCATTTTTTTGCAGCGATTGCTCCTCGTCTTCTCGAAGAGATAGACCGACATCCCGATCCCGATTCTACGCTGTTGAATCTATGCCGCGTCAGCAATTCACTCGGCGGTAAGGGAGCATTGTGGGAACTCGTTAGTTTTAGTCCACCGATGCTTGAACTCTATGTTGAGTTATGTGCAACGAGTCCCTATTTATCAAACATTCTGATTCATCATCCAGGGATGATCGACGAACTTTTGGACAGCTTGGTTTTGAAAAGACTTCCAGAACAGCGCAATTTAGAGGCCGCACTCTTTGAATTGTGTCGGGGCGCGGAGGATTCCGAGCCAATATTGCACAGTTTCAAAAATGCCCACGTATTGGGTGTCGGTGTCCGAGATATCCTTGGTAAGGAAGAAATTCATACGACGATGGGCGCACTGGCAGATATTGCAGATTCCTGTCTGAAGCAGATCACTAAAACAGAATACCCAAAACTAGTGGCACGTGTTGGAGAGCCTGTTATTGCGCTCGGACCAAGGGCGGGCCATATTGCGGAATTTGCAATTCTTGCAATGGGTAAATTTGGCGGTCGTGAACTGAGCTACCAAAGCGATCTTGATGTGATCTTCCTCTATGAGGGGGAGGGGGGCACCCAGCATCGAAATTCCGATCGCAAGCATCATAATGTGACCTCCAACCAGCATTTCTTTGGCGAACTGGCTCAGCGGATCGTTAAATCGACCAATCGAATAGGCCCTTTTGGTCGGCTCTATGAAATTGATCCTCGTCTTAGGCCCTCGGGGCAGAGTGGGTCTTTAGTCACCTCACTTGCCACTTTTTCCGAATATTATCGCGAGAGCCGAGGGCAATTGTGGGAACGAATGGCACTCAGTCGTGTCCGCGTGGTGCTCGGTAACGAAATTCTACGGGCAGAAATAGCTGATCTCGTGCGGGCGGCAGTCTTTGTAAGACCTTGGTGCCAGGACGATGCAGACGAAATGATCGCAATGCGAGAGCGTCTGCAGCAATCGAGTAGCCGCTGTAATCTCAAGCGAGGAAAAGGTGGTATCGTCGACATTGAGTTTATTGCACAAATGATGCTCCTGCGCTATGGAGCATCGCGTCCATCGTTGCAGCAATCGAATACGGTGACTGCTTTGATGGCCCTCCATGAAGAGGATTTACTTGTCGATGCAGATTTTCATTTTCTCATGCGTAGCTATCGCTTCCTCTGGACGCTCAGGTCCCGACTACAGTTATTCGATTTTGCAGCGAGAGATGATTTGCCGGATGGCAACGACTTAGTCAAGTTGTCCTCAGCAATGCACTACACAGATCCGGAACAACTCTTGACAGACTATAATAACTACAGCCAAAAAAATCGGCAGCTGTTTGAGCGCTTTTTTGAGCAACCAACGATTAGCCAGTAAAACAGGTTGCTCGTGTCCGATTCCCGGTGGGTCTTTGCCCGTCCGTCCTCTATAAACGCGGGCTAGAAACAAAATAGGCCACTCCCGAAGGAGCGGCCTATCATGTGTGCTTCAAAGGCTACTGTTTACGAACAGCCCAAGCTGTTGCCGCAGTTATGGCATAAATAACAATTGCCGTTCCGAACGGTGATCGAACCGCAGTTGTCGCAACTGGGTGCATCCAGCTGAAATTCTGAAAACTGTGACGATGTCATTGCACTCGATGAGGAGGGGCCAGTTTGTGGTGCGATGCCCACGTTTTTCAGGCGGGCGTCACTCGCAGCTGTTGGCTTGCCATTCGTTTTCCCGTTCCCGCTACTTGATTGGGCCGCCTGCTGAGTCTTCCCATGACTGCCGGTTTGCCCGCCGTCCTTCGTGGCGACGGGCAATGACTCTGCCTCTTCATCCCCCTCGCCTCCTTCAGATTTTGCTGGGGGCACAATGCCAAGACTGGCTTCACGAAAACCAGAAATGAACTGGCATCCCAACCAACGGAAAATATAATCGACCACGCTCTTGGCATAACGAATGTCGGAATTTTGGCTGAACCCCATTGGCTCAAAGCGGGTGTGTGAGAATTTGTTGACTAAAACCTCTAGCGGAACACCGTATTGTAAGCTCAGCGAGATGGCAGTCCCAAAACTATCCATCAGGCCACCGATGGTGCTTCCCTCCTTAGCCATAGTAATAAAGAGTTCACCAGGTCTTCCATCTTCATAGAGGCCGACATTGAGATATCCTTCGTGCCCATCAATACTAAACTTGTGCGTGACTGACTGACGCGTGTCCGGCAACCGATCGCGTCGTGGTGCCGCAGCCTGTTTTTTTGCGTTTTTGTCACTATCGGTCGATGTGTTCAGTGGTT
>JABABY010000101.1 GCA_014237955.1 Planctomycetota bacterium | reverse complement strand
TTCGGATGCCTCCAATCCGGAAAAATGGCCTCGGTGCATGAGAGCACCGGGACATGGTAAACTCGTCAGACCGTAGAACGTATTCGATCCCACAGAGTCCCACAAGGCCAGCGATATTTTCAGACCGCTTTGGACTGTGTCTTTCCAACGGTCCCTATTGCCCGTCTCTGGCCAATACGATCAGCCGATGATTATGTTGCACGAACGGACTCGACTTCCAGCCGGCATACGTGTCACGACGTTCTGGACAATGGTAAGCCGAATACTCGGCATGGTGCGCGATGTCGCCACCGCCGCACTTTTTGGTTTGGTGGGAAGCGGTGCAATCGATGCATTTGTTATTGCATTTCGGATACCTAATCTTTTCCGCCGACTTTTTGGGGAGGGGGCACTCGCGGGGAGCTATCTCCCTGTGCTCACAGAAACATTGGAGCAGTCGCGAGGTGCCGCCTGGCAACTCGTTAGCGTTTTACTCGGCTGGCTGACCATTGTATTATCTGCTTTTGTCTTACTGTCTGAATTGTTTTGTGCTGTGGTTTGGGCCTATGCCGATCATGACTCCCAACTGCAACTCATCGCCGGCCTCTCGGCAATCATGCTGCCCTATCTGCTATTTGTCTGCTTGGCGGCTCAAATATCGGCAACACTCCACGCCTTAAATCATTTCAGCACACCTGCAGTGGCCCCCATTCTGTTGAATGTCTGTTGGATCGCAGCGGCACTCTGGATTGCACCCGGTTGGTCTGAAAATCCGGCGCAGCAGGCATATGTTCTGGCGGGGGCTGTTCTGATCGGTGGGTTGTTGCAATTCGGCATGCAATTTCCAGTATTACGCCAATTTGGCTTTCGCTTTGACTTCCAGTGGAAAGCGACCCGGCAGGCGGTACGACGCGTAACGACCGGCCTGCTTCCGACCCTGCTAGGATTGGCAATCGCCCAAATAAACACCCTGGTAGACACATTTGTGGGGTGGATTTTTTCCGCACCCACAGCCGAGACCACCATTCCCTGGTTAGGGCACTCGCTAATGTACCCTCTGCGGGAAGGTGTAATCGCCGCTATTTATTTTAGTGAACGGATTTACCAGCTCCCCATTGGTCTTCTGGGAGTTGCCGTGGGAACTGTCATTTTTCCAGCCCTCAGTCGCCATGCGTTTCGTGGAAACCAAATAGAATTTGGAAATACATTAACGCTTGGTCTGCGAGTTACACTCTTTCTGGCAATTCCAGCCAGTGTCGGGCTCATCCTTTTAGGGCAGCCCCTGACGGTTCTTTTATTCCGTCACGGGGAATTTACGGCGACCGATGCGCTTCGAACAGCAGAGATGGTGATCGCCTACGGCAGCGGCGTCTGGGCCTACTGTGCACTGCCAATTTTGGCTCGGGGTTTTTATGCCTATGGTGACCGTCATACACCTTGGCGACTTGGTGGCTATATTGTCTTACTCAATTTTGTACTTGATCTCGTGCTCATCTGGAGATTCGCCGAAGTAGGCTTGGCACTCGCCAGTGCACTCGTCGCTGGTTTGCTAATGATTCTACTTTGCGTTGCATTTAGTCGGCGGATTACTCCGCTCCATTGGCAGAGTATTAAAGCAACGGTTGTGCGCAGTAGTTTTTCTGCGTTCTGTATGTTTTTTGCCGGCTGGGCAATTCTCCAAGCCCTGCCAAAAATTGAAACTGCTGGACTGTGGCAAGAGGTCCTCCGGGTGATCGTGCCATTGATATGCTGTGTGATTGTCTACTGGGTTGTTTCGGCGGCAACAGGTGGAACCGAATGGCGCGCGCTGGCCGGGCGAGAGCAAGGTAAGCACCTATGAGCCCGCCCTTGGCTAGATGAGAGTCCATCGGTTAGATTGGTGTCCACAGCATCGGCCCCGGTCAACGTACAATATCAAAATCAATACCATGCCCACCGTCAAATTTACAAAAGAAAAAAAAGAGATCGAAGTACCTGCGGGAACCGACCTGCGCAGTGCAGCACAAAAAGCCGGAGTCAATCTATATGATGGATTCAACGGCTTTGGTGCCAAGCTGAATGCCATTTTCAATTGTCATGGGCTTGGTCTATGTGGCACCTGTCGCGTCAACATCACGCAAGGCATCGAAAACACGAACTCGATGACTTTTCGAGAAAAAGTCAAGTTCAGGACGCCGCTGCCGACTCCTATTCCGGACCCACTCCCCTGTTTGGCCTATATTGGCAATGAAGACTCCATGCGACTTGCGTGCATGACTCGGATTGAGGGCGATATCGAGGTTGAAACGGGACCGCCCATCGATCTTTTTGGAACAAATTTTTTTAGTTGATCCATAATTTGCGATCCCGTTCTGGAAAGTTGTCATTCTGTTTGTCCCCGTTGCATTGGTTATCAAAATTATTCCGGGGTGTTGCTGCGTCAACGATGGCCTGCAACCACGCCTTTTTGCGCTAGCTTAAATGGCATGGTTGCAAGGAGAGAGGCGCCAGCCGATAATGGGATCCGGTTCTCCGATGCCCGACCATTCTGGGTTATTCGACCGTGAAACAGATTGTTGCCATCATCAAGCCCTATCTCGCTGAGGCGGTACTCCGTGCACTCCGACGTGCTCCACTGGAAGCATGTAGCATTCGCGAGGTGAAAGGTTTTGGCCGACAGAAAAGTTATTTGGATCAGTATGGTGACAGCGAATATTCGCAGGCATTTTTGCCGAAAGTGGAAATAACACTCTGGGCTGAAGACTCCCGAGTCGAGGAAATCGTTCAAAAGATCATTGCCGTTGCCCGCACCGGTCGCATGGGCGATGGAAAAATAATGGTTCTTCCCGTTGAAGCAATAGATACGCTTGCCAATGTTTTGTCAGAGAGCCCTTTTAAAAATCCGGATCGCACGTTCGAGGAAGCATGAACTCTTCTGTTTTACTAACCGTTGAGGGAGAAGTCGGCAAGCAATGCAAACTCACATGGAATGATCTTGCGGCTATCGACCCGCGATGGCAAATGGAGGACGTACGGCAAATTGATCCAAAGCGGATGGGTGGCGCGATCGCCCTTGAAGGCATTCTGCAGTTGGCTGAAGTCAAGCCATCTGCCGAGTACCTTACGATCCATAGTGATAGGAGTGATTTTCATGCCAGCATTCCACTCGCTTCGGTACGAGATCGCGGATACCTCCTCTACCGCCAGCAAGATCAACCTCTTGAAACAACCGCTGGAGGACCTGTCCGTTTTTTAATTCGTGATTTTGCGGCCTGTCACAGCAGTGAAGTCGATGAATGTGCCAATGTCAAATTTGTGGATCGTATTGAACTGTCCATAGAACGAGGTTTTGATAATCGACCGGTCGATGACATATCGCACGAAGAACTACATCAGCAGGAAGGGAACTGAGTGGGTTATCCCAAACTCACAATGACTGAATGTGTTGTTGTTGCTCTCTGCATCGTCGGGGCGGCGGTGCTTCTCGTCCCTTATATTCTTAATTCCCGCGGCAAAGCGCGTAGTGCTACCTGCCAATACCATGAGATGAAACTCATCTTAGCAACCCGCGAATTGAAGGAGCAATCCGGATCGATCGAACCCTCAACATGGCCGCAACAGTTGGCCGGTGAATTGACCGATCCACAAATCATCTATCACTGCCCCAGTGACGAGCGACAACCCCGGCACGAAGCCAGTTATGGCATCAACAATCGCGTAGATCAGCTTTCGAGTGGAGATGGAGAAAAAGGTGTCTTTCTCGATTACAATGCTCTCGTGGCAGCCGTGGTCGGCGACGGGGCGAGCGGCAACTGGCGAAGGCATATTGCCCCCCGACACTTTGAATTTGTGAATGTCGCATTTTATGACGGCCGCGTTGAGTTGCGGGATCCATTGATGATGGATCCGGGCGATTGCGAACATGTCTTTCGCTTCTGGCTACCGGCAGTGGACCGGCCGCTGGTCAGCGACGACTGCAATTTTTCCAAACTGCTGGAAAGTCCCCAAGACCATTAGCAGGACTTTTGATTTACGAAGCCTTGTCGGCATCGGGGATTGTTTCGTTGGAAATCATTTCCTCAAAAGTTTGGCGGGTACGGATTGTACGCACCTGTCCATCCTGGATTAGCAACTCGGGAGCAAGTGTCTTGGAGTTGTAATTAGAACCCATCACAGACCCGTAGGCACCGGCACACTCAATCACCAGAAAATCTCCCACACTCGCTTCTGGCAACTCACGCGTGCAGACATATCCCCCTTCGGTTTGGGTAAAAATATCGCCCGATTCGCAAAGAGGTCCGCCAACGACAACTTGGCGACTTTCCCGATGCATAGATCCGTCTCGGTGACAAATCGACATTGGGTGGTAGGCGCCATAGAGAATTGGCCTAGCAAGATCGTTGAAGCCGGCATCGATTAGATAAAATATATTGTTCCCCATCTGTTTGATCGCACGAATTTCGGCAATCAAATAGCCAGACTCGGCGGTCAAATAGCGACCGGGCTCAATCTCTAGCCCAACTGGATGCTCAAATGTTTTTTCAATCCGCTTGCGCGCCGCATCCCAAAGATCAAAATAAGCCTCTACATCAATATGCGTTTCACCACTTTGATAGGGTGTTGGGAGTCCACCACCGGCACTGATCAGCGTGACCGACGGACCAACCAAAGTCGCCATACTCTCCATGGCGGCACAAACTTGGGCAAGATGTTCTAGATCGGTGCCCGATCCAATATGCATATGGAGACCCGTCACCGGTAGTTGGTACCGCTCAGACCGACTCAAGCAGTCTGCAAGATCCTCGTGCCATATGCCATGCTTGGACTGTTCGCCTCCTGTATTGGTCTTTTGGCTGTGACCATGACCAAACCCTGGATTAATACGAAGGGTAATCGGTTGCCCCGGTGCACGTTCACCCAGTTGGGAAATCATATCGGGCGAACCACAATTGACGTGGATGCCTTTAGCAACGACAAGATCTAACGTTTGAAGATCAAAAATGTCTGCGGTGTAAACGATGGGATGGGAATCACCTGTGGCGTTGAATCCAGCCGCTTCTGCACGGAGAATTTCTCCTCCACTTACGGCATCAACAACGGCTCCTTGGCGGCGACATAAATCAAGAATTGCTAGATTGCTACACGCTTTTTGTGCGTAACGGACAACATCAAATGCGGCAAGATCCTCGATCCTCTCGAGGATCACCGATGCGTCGTAAACAAAAACTGGCGTGCCACCCTGCTGGACCAGCCCTTCAATCGAAACCCCCGCAATTTCACGGCGGATTAAGGGAAACTGAGAAGACATCGAGATCGACACCTATGGATGAGATAGAGTTGTGACAAAAATCTTTAATGGCACTTAGAGAGCCGATGTAAACTCGGCCCGCGTCCTATCATAAATGCCGGGCAGCCAATCGCGGTAGTGGACCATCAAATCCGGCCTAAAGTGAAAACAGCCCGGCGGGAATACGTCCGACCTACCGAACCAGGGCACTTTCATGCGAGTCGTGGGGTGTCAAATTGGCCGGCAACCATTCCTGGGTGTAATGCTTACAACAAGTACCACTGATGTCAATAATCGGCCTTTTCCCCGTAATAGGCACGCTTCCTCGCCATGAAAACAGGGGACATCCCCTTACCCGACAAAGAGGCTATGGATAAAATGAGGCATATGTGTCGTATTTTTGGCAGGCCGATTGGGGTCCCTCGTCACACGTTTCGAAGAATTTTGTTTCTGGCGGGTCTGGCCCCAGCTCCCCTGTCGAGGATCCAATCTGGAATGCATCGATACAGCCCCTACATTTTGAACAAACGGGGCCTGAAAAGACGGTGTTCTTTTCGGGATTTGTTGTTCCCGGCAGCAACAGCTAAAATGAGGGGCTTGATTTAAGGATGGGTGGGAATATTGGCCCACCGGAAAATTTCCCATCTGGGGGAAGGAGTGCGTTGCGTGCAGGTCACTATTTCGGCACGTCATGGTCATTTGAGTGATGCAAGTCGACAAAAAATTGAGGCAAAAGTCAGTAGACTGACTCGCATTTTTGATCGCCTGACATCGATCATTATCACCATTGATTTGGAACACGAGGAGCAACCTGCTGTGGATCTGCAGGTAGCCTCGGAGCACAAACACGATTTTGTGGCAACCGATCGCAGCACGAATCTGATGGGCTCGATCGATACCGTCGTGCATCGTATGGAAAGTCAACTTCGAAAGTATAAAGACAAGATCCAGCATCGACACCGAGGGACTGGTGAGCATATTTCTGCTGCAGCCGTTCCTGCAGAAGAGGCCGACAGAGAAAATACTGAATAAAAACTAAAACCGCTATGTTTGAAATTTTAAGATTGTTGAGAAAGGACCGGGTGGAATGAAATTTGTGGACTTCGTGAGCAGCACAGCAATCCGGCCAAATCTGGCAGCAGGTGGAAAAGAAGATGTTATTCGTGAAATGACCCTGGCACTGGTTGAGTCGGGTGACATTCAAGAAAGTGAAGTCGAGAGTACCATCAAGGCCATTACCAAACGCGAGGAATTAGGAAGCACTGGTATTGGCCGAGGTGTCGCAGTTCCGCACACCAAACATCCCAGTGTTGATCATTTAGTTGGCACCGTTGGTGTCAGTGTGGAGGGTGTCGATTTTAAAAGTCTTGATGGTGAGAAGGTAAATTTATTTTTCCTGCTTATTTCACCACCAGATCGGCCCGGAGATCATCTCCGAGCACTCGAAAATATCTCGCGACAACTTAGGGACGACACATTTTGTAGATTTTTGAAGCAGTCAAAAACAGCCGAAGATATTTGGCAGTTATTGGAGGAGGCAGACAACAATCAGTTTGTCAGTTAGGGAACAAAGTATTTGTGCTCTCTGTGAAGTTGCTGAGAAAGGGTGATGGGATGCCTAACACCGAAAACTCAAAAGCGAGTCGATATGTGGAAATCAAAAATCCACAGGGGCTCCACTTGCGTCCCGGTGAAGTATTTACGCGCAAAGCCAGTGAGTTTGCGTCGACGGTATCCATCATCAGCGGCGACCGACGCGTTGATGGCAAGAGCCTACTGGACATTGCCACGCTAGGAGCAACACAGGGAACGAAACTAGAAATCGAGGCCCACGGCCCAGACGCCGAAGTGGCTGTTAAGGTGTTGGCGGATATCCTGGAAATGACGATGATGGTCGTGTGTTACAAAGAGATCTCGTCCCCGATGAGTTAGACCAAGATATGATTAATAGTGCTCGTTATTTAAAAGGGCATGCATTATCTAATGG
>JABABY010000100.1 GCA_014237955.1 Planctomycetota bacterium | reverse complement strand
CTCCGAGCCGGAGGATTGCAACGGGGCGGCCGAGTGTATCGGCAACTCGAAGAGGATCATCTCCTTTTCGGACATCAAATGCATATTGTTGGTTCGGTTTTTCTGCGACAGGCAGCGCACTGCGAGGATCTTCAACATAGATCACTCGAGTGACAAGCCTTCCTTGTATTGCCTGACGCAAGTCGTCGCGCGTGATTCGGATTTGAATCGGGAATTCGAATTCGCGGCCTGCAGGAGGATAAATGCGATCGATGATTTCAATGGTTGGAAAAACTTCCACTCCTTCGTACAGCGGAATCTGCGCCACCTTCAATCGGTAGACTTGGCCAATCAGAAAAGCCGCACGACGCGAATGCTCCTGGAGGCCATCAAATTTCCCTGCTGTAGCTAAAGAGACAGCACAACCATTGGGGACTGAAATTGAGGCAGGCTGGAAATATCCAGGCAATGGTCCGCCCCGCTGCAGTTGCCACGTTCCAATCGCTCCAGGTGGCATTTCACTACTATGGCGGTAATGGACAACCTGCGCAGACGATGGAACCACCATGGTCAAGCAGATTGCTATCGGAAACAGCACAAAGGATGCCACCAGCCTCTCGCACCTCAATGGGCGAATGACTCTCATTGCAACTTTCAAGCGGCGGAGCATATGGACCATTGTCTTGGATGAATCAGCTTAGGTGCCATAGGATCAACAATGGAAGTGGCGATCTTCCTAGTGAGGACCCCTTGTTGTTATTGCCATCCGCATACCGAACCAAACCACTGATACATATCTTGGAAGGGTTGCTTAAAAGCATGCTTATGATCACGTGATGCCTCTTCGACAATACGCACATGGTCAGGCGGTTTGGGATAGCTGTAACCAGGTTTTTCTTCGACGTTGATATGTACGCGGCGTGTCGGTTTGGGGATATTCATCCGTGTCCAATTTTTAACGGTATGCGACTGCAATCCGGCCGGTACTCCTAAGGGGATATGTGGTGGACCGGGCAATCCAATAGGTGTTCCTGTGATAGGCATTCCATACTGGGGCGTTGTGACACCTGCCAGATGCTGTGGGGTCATTCCCATCGCTGCTTGAGGCATGGGGTAGCCACCTTGAGGCATGGGGTAACCACCTTGAGGCATGGGGTAACCACCTTGAGGCATGGGGTAACCACCTTGAGGCATGGGAAAGCCGACCGGTTCTCCGATCGTGCCGTCAGGTCCTACAACTTGTTGGTATTGAACCTGCTTGATGCTTTGCTCCGGGCCGATAGGACAGTTTGGATCCAGTAGGCCGTTTGCCATTGCTCCGCTCGGAAGGATCTTGTTGCCCAGTCGCACAATCGCCAGGATTGAACCGCGTCGATCCGCTTCTTGAATTGGGTCAACGCCGGGATCAAGCCTCGTGCTGACAAGTGTTTCGATGGCTGCCAGGGCCAGTTGCTGGTATTCCGGATCGGGTAGATAGATGACTTTTGTTACGAAATTCCCACTCTTGATCTGATCAAAATCTTGTGCGGTGAATTTAACAGGAACGGCATTGTGGGCCAGATACGCCTCAGTTCGGGCAGTCGTGGGACCGACTTCTAAGGTTGGAAAGTAATCTTCTCCCGGCCGTCCTGGAACATCTGAAAGTTTCAATCGATAGATTGCTCCCTGGGGAAAATCTTCCCGTCCGGGAACCACCAACGGTTCGGAAATAAAGAGTCCCTGACCGGTTGTGTCATGCTGGACATGCATGCCGTCTGGGCCTTCAAATGCGATTTGTGAAATATTGTAGGGCACAGGTGTCGGTAGGTTTCCGAGCATCACACCCGGTCCCGGGCCTCCTACTCCAGGGCCAGGCTCCATGAGCATGTTGGCGGGAGGCAGATTGTTGACATGGTGGCGGTGACAGCCAGAACCAGCCATTCCCACGGCCAGGATCAGCATATGAAAACAGATATGGCGAATTTTCATTCGAGTATTCCCCTTGAGCCCAAAAGCAGACCCTAGATCAGTCTGTGCCATAACGGCGGTTTGCTAACTGACATAGACCAGCAACGCTGGCCTCCCTAAAATATTCATTCCTCAGGACGCCGATTGCAATTGCATAGCGCCCTCGATGACTTTCCTCGACGCATACCAACCCATTTCTTTGATAAAACCAGCAAAATTGCCCTATGAGGTCAAGTTTTTCTATTTTGTCTATTGTGGTGTTTGCTAGTGGGGTGCCACTTGGGATCTGTAGCGGCCAATCCCTCGATGCGTCGAGCAATCCAGCAAAACCTGCTTCTCCTGTTGATACTGCCAGCATCGCCAGCGGGGAGGTACTCCTCGATTCGGCAATAGCAGCCTTTGAGTCCCAGGACTCGCTCTCAGCAACAGTGCGGCTCCAAGTGCACCTGCTCGGACATCATTTGTTTGGTCCGGGAAAATATCTTCAGAAAGGTACGGGAGAGAATCGACAAGTTCGCTTTGAAATGGCAGTGCGGGGCAGGGCGGGTAAATTCGTTTACACGCAAGTCAATGACGGACGACGACTCTGGCTCCTGGAGGAAATGATCGATAAGAAAGAGCTGCGATTTTTGGACCTTCAGCGGTTACGTGAGGCAGGGTTATTGGCAGTTGCAGACATATCTTCACCCCAACTTCATGCGATTGGCCTCGGTGGTTTACCCGGTTTGATGAACAATCTTCAGTTGATGTTTCGCTTTGGTCGTGCGGTGCGTATCGAGTGGAATGGAATGAGTGTATGGGCTATGCGTGGCGTTTGGCGGGCGGAGCAACTCAGCCAACTCATTGCGACACCGGACCAAGGAGATCGAAACGAGTATTCCAAAATTGTTTCACAACTTCCCGAATGGGCACCTATTGAAGTCGGCCTTCTTTTGGATGCTGAAACTCTATTTCCTTATCGTTTTGAGTTTTTGCGAGCAGTCGATTCTTCTTCCAATAAAGCCAGTTTGGCTCCGATAGCGATTATGGAACTTCTCGAGGTTCGTTTGGATGCCACAATCGAGGAAGATAATTTTGACAGACCAAGCAACATCAGGCCAACGGATATAACCAAAGAGATACTGCGGCAGCGCAACAATCAGGAACCAGAGAATTCTCGGAAGGCGAAAGCAGAGAACCTTAGTGGCTTGCCAGATGAAAAATTGCGTTCAAGGTAATCAACTGGCCGTAGTCGCCGTTACGATGGATAACGTTGATTCCACAATGGGACTGTTTAATATCTCTTGAACGTGAGATCGGTATCCCCATCAGTTGTGCTAGAAAAATCCGGTTGACCACGTTGTGTCCCACAACGACGATCGATTCTCCGGCATGGCGGTCCAGTAAGGAGTCAAATTCCGGAAGGACACGCTCCGCGACGTTGCCAAAACTTTCTCCTCCGGCATAGGGATGTTGGTCGGGATTGTCGATGAAGCGACTGTAGGCATCTGGCTCGCTACGAGCAATTTCTTCCCAATGGCGACCTGCCCAGTTTCCTACATCCGCTTCTATCAAATCTTCGATTTCAACAATGGAGAGATGATGCATTGTTGCGATTGGACTGGCAGTCTCTGTTGCGCGTAATAGTGGTGAACTGTAAACTGACGAGATAGTGCCCTCTGCGAGCCATTGTGCTGTTGTGCTCGCTTGCTGCCTTCCTTTTTCTGAAAGACCTGGATTTTGATTGCGCCCCTGTAAGAGAGGTGGATTTAAGAGATTGTTGGCTGTAGCGGCATGGCGCAATAAATACAGTATGCATGTGTCCTTTTCGGGACAGGGCAGGGCGGGCATCATCCGGTCGCTTTCGTTAAGGGCCACACGAAGCAAAAAGCGAATGCCGATTCGTTGCAAGACGTGCCGCTGTCACGATTGCCTCAACCATGCTGGAGGAATCTGCATGACCTTGCCAGGCTCGATCGAAGGCAGTGCCATAGGCAACGCTCGTGCGGATGATGGGCAGGCCGAGCGTGATATTAACAGCACGATGCATCCCTAAAAGTTTTAGGGCAATATGACCTTGGTCGTGATACATCGCTACAAGGGCATCGAACTCTCCAGCCGAAGCACGGACCATAAGACTGTCTGCAGGGTAGGGGCCAAGAACGTCAATGCCCGTATTACGGCCCAGTTCCACTGCTGGAGTTAGAATGTTAAGTTCCTCTTTGCCAAAGATTCCGTTTTCGCCCGCATGTGGATTGAGTGCGCAGATGCCGATGCGTGGTGCTGCCAAGGGGGTCGTTCGGGATAGCTCTCTCATCGCGCTTTCGACAAGCTGCATACAGGTCACAATTCGTTCAACCTGCAAGTGCTGGAAAATGTCGCGAAGGGCCATATGCAAGGTGGCGTGGACGATGCCCAACCCGTTCCGCCCGTTCTTGTCATTTTCTGGCGGCAGGTAGAGCATCATTGCTGTTTGCTTCACGCCACAAGTCTGGGAGATAAGTTCAGTGTGGCCAGGAAAATGGTGCCCCGCGGCGTTGAGGGCTGCTTTGTTAAGGGGGGCAGTGACGAGCCCTGCGATACGTTCCGTCTGTGCCAGCTGGGTAGCACAAATCACGGCGTCATACGCTGCTTGACCTCCGTGCGGATCGATCGTTGCCGGTAAGACACGAGCCGCTTCGGGTGAACCAGCACGAAGACAGGGCATTGAAAAAAGGCTTGGGCGGGCATCCTCCGGTTTCTCAATCGGAACGACTTCAATATTCGCTTGCAGGAGCTGAACAGCCCGACGCATAATATCGCAATTTCCGGCTACAAATGGTCTACAGACCTCATGGACCTGAGAGTCGGTCCAGGCCCCGACAATGGTCTCAGGACCGATACCGGCAGGATCCCCCATCGTGATGGCCAATATTGGTTGTGACATAACTTAGATTCTAAAAGGAGTTTTGCGATTGGGTAGCGGTGAATATTCGCTTTTTGGACACAAAACAGGACTCACTGTGTATTGTATGTTGGGGATTTCACCAGGCCACTTGCCTTGGTCTTCGGGAATATTCTTTGACGGTCTCGATACTTGCTGGTTGTCGGGGAGCGGGTGATAATGGGCATCAATGTTGTGGCTTGAATTTCCACACGCATACTCGCATTGGGTATGTCCAGCGTCTTGCCAATTCCCAGTTATTTGAGGATGGAGAACGGTGTCACGTATTTTTGCAGCACTTGCATTGTTTGCCATCATCATGTTAGCTGCCACTATGATGCTGGGGTTCCCGGTTGATTTGAATGCTAGGGTCAGCCACTTGCGAGATTTGAATGATCAGATGGGAGGTCTCACTGCTAGGGGATCCGATGCGGATAATAATGCTAAAGAAATTGAGCGGATCCGTGCGGAGATTGAGCAGGATCGTCGGGGATTTGCCGATGAACAGCTATTGGGTTCGGCACACAAACTGGTGGGGATAGCCTCAGCCCTTATCGTCGTGTTGGTATGCAGTATTGCAGTGACGTATTTTGTGGGAACCAGTCGCTGGTGTCGTGAAGTTGTTGAGACCTACGAGTTAAGCGAGAGTCTTTTGTTGAGAATCCAAAAACTCAAGCGGCGTGCCTTTCCTTGGGCAGTTCTTGGTATGTGTACCGTAGTGGTTATCAGCGCATTTGGGGCGGCATCGGATCCAGGGACGGGTCTTCCGAAGACCGCCGATTGGGTCATCCCACACCTCGGCGTGGCGTTTCTTGGCACCGGTCTCATCGGATACTGTTTTTATGTCCTTTGGGATGCGATTGTGCAGAATCATACAATCATTGAATCAGTCA
This sequence comes from Planctomycetota bacterium, assembly GCA_014237955.1. Taxonomy (GTDB): domain Bacteria; phylum Planctomycetota; class Planctomycetia; order Pirellulales; family UBA7805; genus UBA7805. The sequence continues at coordinate 1,540 of JABABY010000100.1, read as the reverse complement.
TGCACGAAGTACGCGATGTGCGTGCGACTAAGGGATTGGAGACGGAGCCGGATGCCCATGCTCCGCTAGTGAGTTGAATTACTTTCTTCTGAGAGAGTATACTATGGGCCGGCTGGAATGAATCAGAACGTAAATATAACAACGAAGTAGGGGACATAATCTAGTGTTTGATGCTGTAGCAATTGTTGGCGCAACGGGAGCTGTGGGAACAATCATCCGTACGATGCTGGAGGAACGCAAGTTTCCCTATAAGACGATCCATTTCTTAGCATCCAAGCGATCCGCCGGCACGTCTCTCGAGTTTGCTGGCCAAATGCATCCGGTGGCTGAGTTAACTCCCGAAGTGTTTGACGAAATTGATTTGGCCATCGCCAGCACTCCGGATGAAGTTGCCGCAGAGTTTATTCCTTGGGCGACAGAAAGAAATTGTGTGGTGGTTGACGAGAGTGGATATTGGAGGATGAACCCGGAAGTGCCCCTCGTAGTACCCGAGGTGAACCCTGAAGCGGTGCGTGGCCATCATGGGATTATCGCTAGCCCGAATTGTTCAACAACTCAGATGGTCCTTGCGATGAAGCCGCTGCACGATGCTGCTCGGATCAAAAGGGTCGTGGTCAGTACCTATCAGGCAACGAGCGGGGCAGGGTTAGCTGGGACACGTGATTTGGAAGAGGCTACGAGATCTCAACTCGCGGGTACCGATTATCAAAATGAAATATTTGCGCACCCCATTGCATTCAATGTTATTCCTCAAATAGGTTCTGAAAAACATGCTGGATATACGTCGGAAGAAATGAAGATGGTCTATGAAACCCATAAAATCTTCAGCGATGAAAGCATTGAGATTTGTCCGACTTGCGTTCGTGTTCCTGTCTCAAATTGTCACAGTGAGAGCATTTTGGTCGAGACGGAGCGTAAGCTGAGCGTGCAAGAGGCCCGTGAGTTGTTTGCGGCCCAACCGGGAATCACGCTTCTCGATGATTTGAGTGCCGGTTCTTATCCTATGCCGCATGCCTGCACTGGCCAGGATGATGTGTTTGTAGGACGGATACGGGAAGATCTCTCGCATCAGAATGGTTTGGCATTTTGGTGTGTCAGTGACAACTTGCGTAAAGGTGCTGCCACCAATGCAGTTCAAATTGCCGAGTTACTTGTACAGTTGAAAGCCACTGCCGTCTGACTTGCGCCGTACGGTGGCCAGTGAAGTATTTCCCTCCATGCGCGTACTCAAGATGACACTTGCCTATGATGGGTCTCAGTACTCGGGCTGGCAAGTTCAAAATAGCCAGTCGACTCTCCAGAGGGCACTTGAAGAGGCGCTCTCTGGTATCACGGGGGAATCCACTCGAGTTGTTGCCAGTGGCCGTACTGATGCGGGTGTCCACGCGTTGGGTCAGGTGGCGGGATTTTCGACGGATACGCAACTGACAGAAGAAGCTCTTCAACGCGCGCTAAACGCATGCCTGCCAGAGGACATTGCGATTCTTAAGATTGAATCTGAAAGAGATGATTTTCATGCGATCCGTGATGCGAGGAGTAA